>JBJTUF010000269.1:0-14456 GCA_046080565.1 Cuspidothrix sp.
GAAATAACCATCGGCATTTTTTCCGGGCTATACTAACAGTAACTATCTCTAGCCCTCATGATTACGTCAAGTCTGGCTCACATGAAAACATCCTCAAAGCCCGACACAGACAGCCTTTTTAATTTTCGGACAGGTCTACTGTATAATTACATGGACAGAAGTAATTACACAATGTCATTGCGTTAGCGAGGCGTGGCTTTAGCCATATCGAACGAAGCAAAATGAGACAATTTCAACCCTTGTGATTGCTTCGCTCGCAATGACTGTAAATGTTTTTGTCTAACTACTTTAGGAGTTACCCAACTGGCACATTGGTAGGGTGCGTCAGACTGCATAAATCCTGCAAATAAACAAATTCTCGATGTCTGCCGCACCCTACAACAGATTTTTAGTGTAACACTTGCGTAAGTCCTATACTTATCGTCATATATATTAACCATGTTCAGCTTTTATGAGAATATGCTGAGTAGAAAATAAATTTTGCCAAGGGATAAATTCAGATAATTTCTAGACTGACTTCATTTGAGTTTCAATAGTAGATGAGATGGTGTGTTTAGTCGAAAAAGTAAAATACAAGGAAACACAAATGAAACTCGCTTCTTCTTTACTCACAGGTGTTGCTTTAGCTGGTATGTTGACTGTTTGGGATGTGCCACTTCAAGCTATTAATCCTGTATTAGTCCAAGCATCCGCCGCAGAAATGAAAGATGCCACAGGTTTGACTGCTCAAAAAAAAATAGACTTAGTGATGAAAAATAAGGGTCAATTTGGCGGTGGTGATCAATTACGTCGGTTCTTTTTTGGTGATCTTGAACCTCTTGCTGTGCAACCTGGAGGTGCAGGTATGGTCGTAAATCTTTACAACAAAGCTAATAATGTTACATTTGCTTATTGTTCAACCTATGATGTGGTAGTCGCGGTAAAAAAAGGTAAAATATCTAAGTTTGATCCCAAAGAAGTGAAGTAATTTTCATAGGGTTGATAGGGAAAATTAATTTAGTGATCACAATGGTACTTTCAACCCTAATTTATATATTTTGTAGTCAGGGCTTTAGCCCTTAAACTAGGACTAAAATCATGGAAGTTAAAGATACTCTTTTGTTATTACATCCCGTATTAGCTGTAATTTTAGTTTTTCCCTTAATTGGGATTATTGTTAACCGAGCATTACAAGTTCGTCAACGCCGATTAGAAACTATAGAAAATGGTAAAAGTAAAATTCCCCCTGTTGTGGGACAAGAACACGTTCAACTAGGAAAGTGGTTAACTGGTGCAGTTGTTGGTATTATTTTAATCGCTTTAACTAATGATGTTTTTGGCAATATTATAGAAAAGCAAGTTTGGGATAAATCACCATTTCAGGTAATTTTTATTGGTTTATTATTAGCAGCAACTATTGGTTCTTTATTTTTACTATATCGAGCGAAAGAGGTAAAATGGCGCGGTATATTTGCAACTTTGACTGGAATTGGTTTAGTTGTGCTAGGTTGTCAAGATGGTGTTTATCGCAAAACTGATCAATGGTATATTTCTCATTATTATTATGGACAAGCGGCTGCCTTAATAATGATTTTTTCTCTGGCGATTTTACCAGATATTTATAAAGATAAAACAAACCGTTGGCGCAAGATTCATATTATTCTCAATTGCATTGCCCTTTTATTATTTATTGGACAAGGAATTACCGGAGTTATATCATTATTAGAGATACCTCTGACTTGGCAAGAATCTTATGTTAAGATGCTTTATGAGCAAAAGTGTGATACACAAACTTGCACAATTCAAGCACCTTCTTTAGTTCCAAAACCTTAATTAATCATATTAAATTTCACGTAGTGCATAACCTACACCACGGACTGTGTGAATTAACCGCTTTTGGTGATTTTCTTCTAACTTGAGCCGTAAATAACGAATATAAACTTCAATAATATTAGAATCTCCCATAAAATCATATCCCCAAACTTTTTCTAATATTTGTTCTCTGGTAAAAACTTGTCGGGGATAGGAAAAAAGATATTCTAGTAAATCAAATTCTTTGGCTGTTAATTCAATTAATTTTTTACCCCGATAAACTTGACGAGTACGACGATTTAAACTCAAGTCTTCAAACTGCAAAATATCTTCATCTATTTCTTGAGTGCGACGAAGATGAGCGCGAATTCTAGCTAATAGTTCTTCAATGCTAAATGGTTTAATGACATAATCATCTGCACCTGCATCTAAACCAGTAACCCGATCACTAACTTCATCTTTTGCTGTTAATAAAATTACGGGAATTGAGTTACCGGTGGTTCGCAACCGACGACAAATTTCTACACCGGATAAACCTGGTAACATCCAATCTAGAATAGCTAAATCTGGGGATGATTCTCGTGCTAATGTTAAACCTATCATACCATCATGGGCGACGGTAACTTGATATCCTTCACTCTTTAATTCTAATTCGACAAATCGCGCTAGTTTGATTTCATCTTCAACTAAAAGAATATGTGGTGACATCCTAAAAATTGGTAAATTAAATTGAGTATTTTTCTAGGTTAAATTGGTAATTGATAATTAATAATTCTCAATTATTAAGTAAAGTAATGGTAAATATACTTCCTTCTTCTAATTTTGATTCTACGGTGATATTACCTCTCATCCCTTCTACAAAAGTTTTGACAATTGATAAACCTAAACCAGTACCACCTGTTGCAGAACTGCGAGATTCATCTACACGGTAAAAGCGTTCAAAAATCCGGCTTTGGTGTTGTAAAGGAATACCATAGCCCTGATCGCAAACTTGAATAATTACTGTATCATGTAATTGGTTTAATTTTAAAATTATTGGTGTATTAGGTGGAGAATATTTAACAGCGTTATCTATTAAATTGAGTAATACTTGTTTCAATCGGTTGTAGTCGGTTTTGACTTCTATGGGATAAATTTGGGATTCGATGGTAATATGGCGATCGCTATATTTTGCTGCCATGCTTACCACTTCTTCAACTAAGTCATTCAGTACGTAAGATTTGATCTGAAATCGTAAATAACCGCTATCTGCCCTGGCTAAATCTAATAAATCTTGTAGTAATCTGATGGTATGTTCAGCTTCAGAAGCAGCAGTTTCTAAAGCTTCTAGTTGAATTTCTGTTAAGTTATTTTGTCTGCGGAGAACACTTTGTAAATAACCATGGACAATGGTTAAGGGTGTGCGTAATTCGTGGGAAACATTACTTACAAATTGTCGTTCTTGTTCCCAAGATTGGGAAAGTCGAGATAATAACATAGTTAAAGTTTGTGCTAATTCTTTAACTTCACTGGGTGCATTATCTAAATATAGCTGTGCTTGTCCTAAATCTTCTATAGAAATAACAGCAGTCATTTGACTGAGTTCACGTAATGGTTGTAGAGAACGGTGAATATAAAAGGCGATCGCTATAGTCATGACAGTAATTGCTAAAATACTGGCAATACTCAAACTCCTTACCATGGCTACAAACATTGTCTGTTCGGTAGTAATATCTTGAACTACAAATAATGTACCCAATAATTTACCCTGGACTTGTAAAGCACCTCCACTTAAAACGAAGTAGTTTTTATTAACTTGGTAAACTTGGGGTTTAATTGACATATTGGTAAGAGACATTAATTCAGCTACCATAGAATTAGATAGCAAATCTAAATTGGTAGATTTTACCAAGATTTGATTATCAGCACTCTTTAGCCATAGTAATGTATTAGTATTTGCTAAATTATTAATAGCTTTTTGTACCCCTGTTTCCGGTTGCATCATTTCACTATACAGTTGGACATCACGAGGCAACCGATCAACTATTTGTTGAATACTATACTTATGACTATCAATCAAAATTTGCTGCATTCTCCAACTTGTCCATACAGCCAGACTACCTAATATTGAAGCGGAAAATACAGTAATTCCCACTGTTAACCGCAGCCGTAACGAAAAGATATCAAACTTTCTAATTTGCTTCACTTGTTTAAGTATAATTTGGGGGTGAAGAATATTCTATTTACCTGAAGATGAAGGAATTGCCACTATTAATAATTTAAACCTAATTGATAATAATTAAATTAATTTCCTCTGAGAATTAGCTTAATAGTTCTTGTTTTAAACTAAACCCAGAACTAAAGTTTTTATTCATACTTCTTTCCTCCTGTCTCCTGCCTTCTTTGTAAATACACGTAGGTGGGCAATACCCACCATGGCTAGTTTTTATGACTATTTTCCTCTTTCTCGATGAGTAGCAGCTTGTAATAATAAAGATTCAGCAAAAGCGATCGCTTCATTTGCAGATTTACCACCGGCTAATTGTGCCAATTCCTCACGGCGAGTGGTTAAATTATCTAAACTGGTAACTCTGACAACGGTACGCTGTTCATCATTACTGTTTCTGGCTTTACTAATGACTAATTTATCCACCCGAAAATGACGATCTGCCATAGCTGCGACTAGGGGTTGATGGGTGACACATAATATTTGATGTCCTTGACTAAGTTGGTGCAATTTTTCCGCTATGGCTTGGGCAACTCTTCCAGAAACCCCCACATCAATTTCATCAAATACCATTGTTCCCACTTCATTACCTTGATTAAAACAAGCTTTTAATGCTAATAAAAAACGGCTCATTTCACCACCAGAAGCAATTTCTGTTAATGGTCGAATAGGTTCACCAGGATTAGGACTAAACATAAAAGTAATTTTATCTGCGCCTGTAGCAGTAGGAGAAATGGAGACAATTTCTACTTGAAATTTTACTTTATCCATTGCTAAAGGTTTGAGTTGGGCGAGTAACCGAGATTCTAAATTAGCTGCCGTTTCCCGACGTAATTGGCTTAATTTTTGAGTAATTTGATAGAGTTCTTGTAAATATAATTGTTCTTGTTGTTCTAAACTTTCAATAGATTGTTCACTATTATTTAATTCAGCTAATTCATTTTGAATACGTTCATAATAGGCTATTGCTTCCGTGAGAGTTGGGCCATATTTGCGACAAATTTGTTTTAATTCCCGGATGCGTTCATCCACCTCTTCCAACCTCTGGGGATCTGCTTCCAAACCTTCCCCATAGGCGTTAATTTGTCTACCAACTTCCATAACAGCAGCGATCGCATCCCGCACCAATTCTAATAAAGATTGTAATTGAGAATCATACTCCACCATGTCAGTTAATATCATCTCCCCATCAGCCAATAAATCAGCCGCAGTCCTAGTTTCCTGATCATCTTGATACAAAGCCTGATAAACTTTGTAACTCATTTGTTGTAAATCAACCACATGATTTAGCCGTTCTCTTTCTTGATTTAATTGTTCCAATTCTTGAAGATCATCAAGATTAGCCGCACCCAATTCTTGCACTTGATAGGTGAGTAGATCTAACTGTTGTAACCGTTCCCGTTCTGATATCCGGCGTTTTTCTAAAGTTTGGTGTGCTTGTTGATATAAACTAAAAGCAGCCGCCACATTTTGCCGTTTTACCAATAAAGCATCCCCACCATATAAATCTAACCAATCTCGAACTTGGGCAGATTGTCCCACTTGTACAGTTTGTCCCTGTGCTGTAATTTCCACCAAGCGATCGCGTAAACTTGCCATTAATTGACGATTTACCAATACCCCATTCACCCTTGATCTACTGCGGATATTACTGCTAGTCGTAGCAATTTCCCGGCTAATAATGACAACATGATCATCTGTTAAATCAATTTCCTGTTCACTCAACCAAGCTGCTAGAGGTGGAGTAACACTAAAAGTCGCTTCCACTATAGCCCGATTTGTGCCAGTGCGAATCACCCGACTAGAAACTTTGCCACCTAAAACCGCATCAATTGCATCTAAAATAATTGACTTTCCTGCACCAGTTTCTCCCGTTAATACATTTAAACCCGCGCCAAAATCCAATTCCAGATGATCAATCAAAGCGAAATTTTCAATTCTTAAATGTAGCAGCATTTGACTAAGCCTCGGATTACAGATTTCCCTGATTTTTACTGATTACTATACTCATCACGGCTGAGAATTGAATTTATCTAGAGGTTTAGCACCGCTAAACCCTTACCTATAGAATCACACAATTAAGCCATTCTCAGTATAGTAACTTAGAGAATGTTTGAAAAGTTTTAGGTTCTGATTTTACGAACTTACAGATATCCCCTAATACCCTTTAGTAAGGAGGGAACTAGAGTCAAAGTCCCCCTTTTTAAGTAGGATTTAGGGGCATCTAAAAATATTTGATACACTATAAGGGACTTTTCAAACACCCTCTTAGGAGACAGGAAACAGAGTAATAGTTGTATCACCACTACCCGCCGCTAATATTTTACCATCTGGACTAAAAGCAACTGAGTAAATTACTGAATCTGTACATTTAATACTGGAAATTTCCTCACCACTAGCTACTGACCATAATTTTACAGTTTTATCTTTACTGGTACTGGCTATCATCTGTCCATTGGGACTATATGCGACAGAACAAATATGATCAAAATGTCCCGTTAAACTTCTAATTTCTTGATTAGTTTCTACACTCCACAACTTCACTGTTGTATCTTGACTACCACTGACTAAAAATTTGCCATCAGGACTAAATGCTAGAGAAGTAACTCCTCCAAACCAATCAGAATTTCCTGTTAATGTTTTTACCTTATTTTCTGTTAATTGTAAAATCTTAATAGTTTTATCATTACCGCCTGCACCACTAGCTAATAATTTACCATCAGGACTAAAAGCCACACATAAAACATCATCAGTATGACCTTTAAAAGAGTAAATTTCTTTTTTAGATTCCATAGACCATAACTTTACTGTTTTATCTTTACTACTACTAGCAATAATCTTGCCCAGAGGACTAAATGCCACAGCATTTACCCTCTCTTCATGTCCAGTAAAAATAAAAGTTTCTATCCCCTTATTTACATTCCATAATTTAATAGTTTTGTCATCACTGCCACTAACTAAAAATTGACTATCTGGACTAAATGCAACTGAATTAATTCCTTTAGATAAAGAAAATTCTTCATGTGCTTGTAAAGATAGATATTCCTGGGTTGCTAAATCCCACAATTTAATAGTTTTATCATCACTTCCACTAGCTAAAAACTGATTATCTGGACTAAAAGCTACAGACAGAACTTTATTTGTATGTCCTTGGAAAGTACCAATCAGTATTAATTTTTCGCCGTTTTCATTTAATAAAGATGTACTAGAAACTCCTTCTTTTATTGCTAATTTTTCTTCATGATTATCTACTTATGCTAAAATTACTCGATCTTCTCCTTGTAACCTTTTTAGAGAAGTATTTAATTTTGTCAAAACATCGAATGTTTTCAATGATTTATGAATAGTACCTGAATTATTACTGCGGGCAATTTTACTTTCCTGATGTTCGCAAATTTCTTCTATTTCTTTGCCTACCGTGTCCATCGTTGGCAAAGTAGATTTATGTTGTACCTGTAACGGTTGTACCAAAGCTGTAAATAAACTATCTAATTCTGTTAATCCATCTAATTTGGTTAACCGTTGGTTAATAGAATCAAAAATTTCCCTATTTTTGAGAGTTTCTTGAGACTGATTAGCTTTGATTTCATCTATTTCTTCACCATGTATTAAAATTATTTCCTGGAATTTTTGCGATGAATTATCCATTTGGTTCAACCGAGAATTAACAAGTTCAATATCTTGATTAATTTCGCTAATTTCCTGATTTTGTTTTTGTTGATAATGGGATAATTCCCCTAATAGCTGCTGATGGGAATCCTTATTATTTTTTAGAGAACTTTCAACTTCATTTAATCGTACATTAAACACTTTTATGTGTTGATATATTTGTGATAATTGAGTATTTGATTCAGCAATGTTTTCTAAATATTTATTTTTATCAATGTTAACCGTTGTACTCAAATCTTCAACAGCAACATCTAACTGCTGTAAGCGATTATTAACCACTTGTACTTGTTGATTAACTGCAATAAATTCTGTACTTAATCTCTGAATTAATACTTCAACTTTATCATCAATAATTTGACTAATTTCCTGCTTTAGCTCTGCAATTTCTCCCAGTCTTTCATCAATCGCAGTTTGAACTTTTTGATCAATAATTTGGCTTAATTGTTGTCTCCAAGATTCTATTTGTTCTAAGCGGTCGTGATAGGTATTCATAGTGTAATTCACCTGGTAAAATTCTTCAGTAATACTTTTTAAATCTGACTGTAATTAATAAAATCGTGATTTTAATTGAAAATAATTAAAATAATCCAAAGTATCATAAAATTTATTCATTTCAGTTATGTATTTTTTTCAAATTCCTCTATTTTCTGACTTTGAATTAAAAGTTCTTGTTTCAAATCTTGGATACATAGCAGAAGGCAGGAGGAAAAGCCTTGTTATATACATGTTTCAAGGATTCATAATGTCCTAATTATCCTGGCTGCTAATTTGTAGCAACTAGCAATTATTCATATTACTTAATATTACTGATCACTCCAAGATTAGTTTATTAATAAATTATACTAAATAAAATTACAGGCAACAAGTATAATTATTATATAGCAAAAATCAAGAGGCTTTCTGGCAAGAATCAAGAGTGAAATCCTTGCTATGATTAGGTTTTAAGGAGCAATAATCTCCTAATCATCATAGTTAGAGCCATAAATTAACGTAAATTCCATAGTGTAGGATGACAACGTAGAAGTCATTGAACCTATCTCCCACCCCTCTCCGACGCACCAGACGGGTTTTTATCATCATAAAATCAGTATTTTAAGCCCCTTTAGTATTAAATTTTATTCCTTTTCTC
Organism: Cuspidothrix sp.; assembly: GCA_046080565.1. Lineage (GTDB taxonomy): Bacteria > Cyanobacteriota > Cyanobacteriia > Cyanobacteriales > Nostocaceae > Cuspidothrix. The sequence continues at coordinate 8,796 of JBJTUF010000269.1, forward strand.
TCTCCTTTATTTTTATATTCCCTTAAATCCCTTTAAAAAGGACTTTGACTCTATTCCCTCCCTTGCTAACAGGCATTAGGGGATATCTGTAAGTGCCTAAAATCACAACCTAAAACTTTTCAAACATCCTCTCACACAGAATCTAATTTAGTAACAAAATCCTTTGCTATTTGTTGCAGTTGTTGGCGGTTAATTTTCCCTTGACTATTGCGAGGTAAAGCTGGTAAAGAAATCCAATTTTTAGGAATTTTGAATTTACTCAGTTGCTGTCTGAGTTGAGTTTCAATTTCTATGTAGGAAATATTTTCATCATGAGGAATATAAATAGCTGTTAATGCTTGTCCCCAATATTCATCATCTATACCAACTACACAAACATCAATCACTAAATTTGTTCTTCTAATTGCCGATTCAATTTCTAGGGGGTAAACATTTTCTCCACCTGTAATGATTTTATCACTATTTCTGCCGACAATATGTAAATAGCCTTGATCATCTATAAAACCAATATCATCAACGGTAAAATCATCCGCATTTTTCCAAATTTGGGGATAATAACCTAAAGCTAAAGATTGACTTTGAATCTTGATATGTCCTAGTTGATTATCAATTACAATTTGAGTATGGGGGAGAATTTTTCCACTATTAAATTTACCTTGTAAAAATTCATCGGGTTTGAGAGTGGCAATTTGAGAAGCGGTTTCTGTCATTCCATAGGTAGGTGCTAATCTAATTCGATGAAATCTCGCTTTTGCTAATAAGTTATCCCAAGGTGGCGCACCTCCTAAAAGGACAGTGGAAAATTTTGATAACCATTGAGTTAACTGTGGATCTTGGAGGATTCTTTCTAATTGAGTAGGAACTAAAGATATAAAAAATTCAGATGGATTAATATTCGGTAATTGAGAATTTTCTAATTTTTTTGATTCAGTAATTACTAATTGACCTTCTGTGGTGAAACAACGCATAAATTGCATTAATCCACTCACATGATATAATGGTAATATACAAAAAGAATTGACTGTATTTATTTGAAAATACTCTGTAAATCCTGTTACAGATGCAGTTAATGTTTCCCATGTATGAATAGCAAATTTAATTTTTCCTGATGATCCACCTGTAGGAATCATGATACCATGATAAATTGGTGATTGAGAATTGGGAATTGGTGATGGTTCAAAGTTATGATCTATTCCTAATATTATATCTGGTTGTACTAAATTAAAAACTTGTTGCCATTCATCTTGACTCCAGTCTGGGTTACATAAAAAAACTGGACATTTAGCTGCAACAGCAGCAATAAAACTGGCTAAAAATCTCACTGGCGATCTTTCCGCAATGATGATTTTCGGGTTTGATAATTGGATAAATTTTAAATATAATTCTGTTGCTATTTGTGGTATATCTTGGCTATGATCACAAGTTAACAAATCATATTTTGTTAATTTATCTAAGAGGTTTTCCATAAAGTTTCTAACCAATTTGATGGTTGTGGTGGGAAAAAGTGGTTAACCCCAAAACCAACAGCGCGATGATTTAGAGATAATTCTGATGCTAATTGTAGTGCAGCTTGTTTACCAATTTCTGTTTCAAACACCGATGAAAATACAAGATCAATTTGATGTTTTTGGCAAAACTTCCTTAACCGAGATGGTGAACCAAATATCCCTGGTTTAATTACAAAAATACCCCGCCAACCCTGCTGATAACAGAATTCTAATTGGGTAAAATTGGTGATAGATTCATCCAAAGCGATTTTGGTTAAATATAAATTACCTAATTCCTGCATTTGATAAAATTTATCTGGTAGCAAAGGTTGTTCAATAAATTCAATTTTATCTAAGAATTGATCACACTTTCTTAACCATATTTTAGCCTCTTGATAGGTAAGTCCACCATTAGCATCTAAACGTAATTTAGCTGATGCTGGTAAACTAGAAATGAGTAAATCAAATATTGCTAACTCTTGATTTATGTCATGAACACCAATTTTCCATTTAAAAGTTTTATATCCCTGTTCCCATAAACTTGGGCATTGATTTAAAGCTGATTTTCCTGCTGATAATAAACCGCTATAGGTGAGATTAAAATTACTACCTGTGTTTTCCCAAAAAGCTGATTCAAAAGCAAATTGACAAGCTGGTAAGTGATTGGGAATTTCTAAAATTATTTCTTGAGTAATTTTTTCTGGGAGTTGATGACAAAAATCTAAAGCTTGTTCGATACTTTCAGAACCAAACCAAGAAATGGGGGAAACTTCCCCCCAAACAACGCCATTTTCTGAATCTATCAAGCGAATAATAATACTTTCGCGGATTTCCCAAACCCCATGATTAGTAATAACAGGATTAGTAAATTTTCGACTCAAGTAACGAAAAGAAAATTGATAAATCATGTGAAAATCTTGATAATGAGGGAAAAATCCTCCATATTTCTCCTCCCTCTGCGTTCTCTGCGCCTCTGCGGTTAGTTAATTATTAAAAATTCCTAACCAAGAATAAAACCTAAACCTAAAAGTAAGCAACTCAAAAAATGCACATTCACAGCAATAAATTTAGAATTACTTACCTTTTCTGGTATGTTGTGATTTTCCCAAACATGACGGCATAATTTAACCCCAAAAGGTAAACTCAGGAAACTAAGTAATGTCCAAATAGGGAAAATATTCAAAATTACAAATAGCAAAACTAGGGGATAAATAATAGCAGTAAACCCAACTAAAACCTTTGCACCTGTGTGAGTTCCCAAGCGGACAATAGGAGATTTTTTTCCGGCAGCGATGTCATCTTCAACTTGATGAAAATGGGAACAAAATAAAACCAAACTGGTAACAATACCTAAAATCACCGATGCGGCGAAATTTGTACTAGACCAGCTTTGAGTGTGGCTATAATAAACTGCACCCATACCCAAAGGACCAAAGGCAAAAAAGCAGAGAATTTCGCCTAAACCCTGGTATCCTAGACGAAAGGGTGGACCTTGGTACATATAGCCTAAGCCACAGCATAGGAGAATGATACCGATAACTGTAGGGTCTTTTTGCAAAAGTGCGATCGCTATTATTCCTAACAAACCCAAACCTAAACACAGATTTCCTATCCAAAACATCAAGGTTTTATTACCACTTAAATTCACCAAGGAATGATGTTTATTTTTATCAATTCCTGTTTCGGCATCAAACACATCATTACTAATATTTTCCCAAGCTAAAATTAAAATAGCCGCAGCCATAAATAAAGAAAATATGGTGATATTAAAAATCTTTATTTCTTTAAATGCTACCGCCGAACCTACCCAAATAGGCATAATAGCTACACTATACATTGGCGGTTTAATTGCCGCCATCCATAGTTTAGCTTGAGGTTGTGAAATCTGAGTTGAAGTCATCAGTTGTGGGTTAATTAATCTAAAATTGTTTAACTTTAGTAAATTACCAAAAAATGTTAATTTTGTGATTATAGGTTCACATCCTGCAATACTACCTGCCATTTTGCAGCTAAAACAGGATCAACACCACCAAGCAAGCACAAGTCTATGTTGGTTAGCGGTGACTGAATTATGTTACCTATAGAAATACCACCATGACTTATTACATTTTAGGAAGATAACTTAAAAAAAATTAACTTATACATCCATGACAATTTCACCATGTCGCAGCCAAAACTTTGTAGATTACAAATACCTCAATCAATTACTATTAGAGGTTAAGGAAAATTGCCGCAGTCATAAGAACAGTAAAATAGTAAGTATTTCCCTAGAAATTGGCTTAGTTGATCCTTTGCTGGTTTTAAATAAATTTAATCACAAAAATGCGATAAACTTTTACTTTGAAAATAGAAGTCAGGGTGAAGCAATAGCAGGAATTGATACCGTAGATAAATTAGAAATTTTTGGCAAAACAAGATTTACAAAAGCCGAAGAATTTATCAAAAATTGTCTCAAAAATATCATTCCTATTTCCCATCAAAATCACCCCCTAGCCCTACCTCATTTTTTTTGTACCTTTAGTTTTTTTGATCAGCACCATAAAACGGATTATCCCTTTCCTGCGGCTACTGTTTTTTTACCTTGTTGGCAAATAGCTGTCAAAAATAATTGCTGTACATTAGTGATGAATACAATCATCAATTCTAGTGTAAATATTTCTAAAATATTAGATAATTTACAACGACATTTAGAAATTATTCAGACTGTGAAAAATCACCCTTTAAAATCTGAAACATTTCCTTTGAATTTATATAATAAAGTCACTAAAAATGATGATAAATTTCAAGTTTCAGTTGCATCCGCTTTAGAAATAATTCAGTCTAAATATTTAAGTAAGATAGTGTTAGCAGATACATTAGATGTATTTGCTAATCATGACTTTAACTTATTACAATCTTTAAATAACCTCCGCCAATTACATCCTAATTGTTATATATTTTCTACTAGCAATGGTAAAGGACAAAATTTTATTGGTGCTAGTCCAGAACGGTTAATTAGTATTCAGAAACAAAAATTAATTACTGATGCTTTAGCCGGTTCAGCACCCAGAGGTAAAACACCCATTGAAGATGCGGAAAATGCCAATAAATTAATCAACAGTACCAAAGAAAAACATGAACATAAACTTGTCCTTGATTTTATTACCCAACACCTATCTCAACTAGGGTTATTTCCCCAAGTTTTAGCTCCTAGACTGCGACAATTATCTAATATACAGCATTTATGGACACCAATTAGTGCCGTAGTTCCTACTCATATTCATCCTTTACAAATCGTTGCAAAACTTCATCCCACTCCAGCAGTTGCAGGTGCAACCAGAGATATTGCTTGTGCAGAAATTCGCCGTTATGAAAGTTTTGAAAGAGGTTTATATGCAGCACCTTTAGGATGGGTAGACGGGGAAGGAAATTGTGAATTTATTGTGGGGATTCGTTCTGCATTAATCAATGGTAATTATGCTAGACTTTATGCAGGTGCAGGTATTGTTGCGGGTTCAGATCCACAAAAAGAATTTGCAGAAGTACAACTGAAACTGCAAGCTTTATTAAAAGCCTTGGTTTGAAGTGAGGACTTATGGATAACTACAAACAGCAGGTAATAGAACTGTTCAATTCTAGAACTACTTATGATCAGGAGGAAGGGAGTCAACACCCACGTGAAGCCAGTCTGCTGCTTGAATCTGTGCCAATACACCAGGGACAAAAAATCCTTGATGTTGCCACGGGAACGGGTTTAATTGCGATTCCCGCAGCTTTCAAAGTTGGTGCTGAAGGCCATGTTATTGGTGTAGATATGTCTCCTGGAATGCTACATCAAGCTAGAGAAAAAATTGCAGCAGCAAAATTACAAAATATTGAATTGATAGAAGCAGATGCAGAACATATAAACTTTAATAATGATACTTTTGATGTCATATTTTGTTGTTCAGCAATTGTACTTTTGGCTGATATCCCTGCTACTTTACTAAAGTGGCATCACTTCTTAAAACCAGGTGGATTTATTGCCTTTACTTGTCCTCCTGTAAGTGCTTATATGCTGACAGGGGGACAAGAAGGAGAAAAAGCTTATGTAGTAAGAGATACAGAATGTGGGAGCAAAAAAAGATAAGTAATAAATAGTAAATATGAACTAACAGAGTAAAATGATAAGTGAAATATACCAGAAAGTGTTAGA
>JBJTUF010000270.1:0-9566 GCA_046080565.1 Cuspidothrix sp.
TACGTCTTTTTTACCTGATTTGATTAGTGAACTTGATTATTTAGTGAAGTTTACACAACAAAATCTTATCTTTATTTCTGCTTGACTACCTACTCAATTCTCCTCAAAGTTTTTTTCGACTTTTTCAGCAAACCCTACATAGGCGTGGTTTGAAATCTTTGTAAAGACTTTGCATGCAAAGCCTCTATATTCTTTTCCGGAGATGTCTATTAAAGAACTATGTTTCTGGGGACAAAATTTATCGAGGTGATCCAAAATTAAAAAAATGCCGCTTAAAAGTTGAGAATTTTGAGTAAAAATAGATTACTAATGATCCTACTCATCAATAAAAGACAATATATATAAAACTCTATCAGCAATCTTACCGTCAAAATTCTTCATTAGTAGATATAGTATTTGATACTTTAATCCGACCCCTGATCACAAACCGTAACAATCTATTAATAGCTTGTTCTTCTTCTTGGCCTAAACGTTCATCTAAAATAGCAGCCATTAAACCATAACGATCTGCTAAAGAAAGACAACCAGTATCAGCACTAGTAGCCAGAATTGCACCAATTGCGCCGGGGAGAAGTTGGATTTCAGTCATTTTTTTAAAATTGAACTCTACATCTTTAATATCTCCTGAATTTGATTTTCTTGAAGTGATTAACTAAAGTATCTAATTGTGAAATATATCAAAGAATGTAGTGATCCCAAAAACTATAAATTAGTGACTGGGATCATAGTAATATTGTTTACCTGTCATAAATTGTCTTCAGGATTCAGGTAAGCATTCAGCAGCCAGTAATTTGCCTTTTGCCTCTTGTCCATTGCCTTAGCATAACGACAATTCTCAATGCAAACCTACTTAATTGTGTCCCACTACTTACTAAGTCCCTAACATTTGTAAATTGTGTAAAGTGGCATAAAATCCTTGTTTTTGTAATAATTCTTCATGACTTCCCTGTTCAATCAATTCTCCTCTCTTCAGAACAAAAATCCGATCTACATTACGAATTGTAGACAAACGATGAGCAATAATAATTGATGTTCGTTGTACCAGCAACTTATTTAAAGCCTCTTGAACTAAAGCCTCTGTACCCACGTCTAAACTAGCTGTAGCTTCATCGAGTACCAAAATTTGCGGGTTACGAATAGCCGCACGGGCAAACGCTAAAAGCTGTTTTTGTCCACTAGAAATATTTGTTGCCCTAGATCGTAACTGTGTATCATAACCTTGAGGTAATTGGTTAATAAACGCCCCTACATTGGTTTTTTCTGCTGCTTGTTCAATTTCTGCAAAACTGTAATTATCACCTAAAGTAATATTACTTTTCACATCACCTGCAAACAAAAACGCCTCTTGTAAAATCACTCCCATATAACGTCGTAGTTCCCTTTGGGTAATCTCGCGGATATCAACACCATCAATAAGAATCCTTCCTTCAGTGGGATCATAAAGACGACATAACAAGCGAATAATAGAACTTTTACCCGCACCTGTTGGACCAACTAACGCAATTTTTTCTCCAGGATGAATAGTAAAATCCAAATTTCTAATTACATAATCATCATCTTTATAAGCAAAGGAAACATTTTCAAACTTAATTTCTCCTAAAGCCGGGATAGGCGTAAAATCTTGAGATTCTAGTTTTGCCACTATCTCATTAATATAGCCAAATTCAAAATCTAAATTTGTGCGTTGAGGTTGGGAACTATCTTTAATTTCAATAGGTTCATCTAAAATATCCACTACTCTTTCAATCGCTGTAAAACCAGATTGAATTACTGTAAACTTTTCGGCAAAATTTCGTAATGGGTCGAAAAATTGTTGGGCATATAAAATAAATGCCGATAAAATCCCAAAAGTTATTTTTTCATCTAATAGCAGCCATCCACCTAACCATAAAACCGCAGCAATAGCCACTAAACTAACCCATTCCAAAGTTCCAGAAATAGCAGAATCATACCAAATACTAATATCAACTTCCTGAACATACTTTTGATTAGTGGCTCGAAATAACTCAGCATTGAATTTTTCCCGGCGGAATAACTGAACTACATTAATTCCCACAATATTTTCTTGCAATTGGGAATTTAGTTTAGAAAGTTCTTCCCTAGTTTTATAATTAGCATCTCGATATTGCTGTTGAAAATAGATCATTAACCAACTTACTGGCAAAAGGATCAATATTAACAAACCAGCCAGTTGCCATTGAATAGAAAACATCAAACCAACAATTACTATCATAGATAGTAAATCAGAAACAATCCCTACCGCCCCGGTAGAAAAAACATCTCCTAAACTTTCAACATCATTAGTTAGTCGAGTAATTAACTTACCTACAGGTGTACGATCAAAAAATCGAACTGCCAAGGATGTAACATGATGAAATAAATCATCACGAATATCTGCTGTAATTCTTTGTCCTAGTTTTTGTACTAAATAGCCTTGTACACCTGTTAATAATAAGCGGATAGCAGTTGCGACTAATAACAGTCCTAAAACGATATTTAAACCTTGGGATAAGGGAAAATTTTGTAAAAATGGATATGTACTATCTTCTTGGCGAATTAAAGAAATTGCCTGTCCTACTAACATAGGTCTGATAGCATTAGAAATAGCTATAGGTACAAGCAGGAACATAGATACTGCCCATAGTTGACCATGACGACGACCATAGGGGACTAAGCGTAAAAATAACCGCCAGTCATTTTCTCGACGACGATATTCTGATTTGGATTTACGCGCAGATGGGAAGATGCTCATAAATAAAAAATTGCAAGTCAAATAATTTTTAATTCTGCCCTGGGTACTAATTTTTTCCAGAATTTAAGCCATTGATTTCTTGACATTTTGCGATTGCTGTTTGATGGGCTGTCAAATACTCTAGACCCCCCAACATCACATCACCATAATAATCATAGGGTGCGTCACCATAAATAGGTAAAGGATCATCCTCTGGATAATCTTCTTTAGATTCTTCAATAATGGCTTTTAACTTTTTGCCGCTGAGAGTTTGGGCTGGAAAATAATAAAGTTCCTGGGGATTTTTTTGTAGATAAGGAAGTGTGGGATCTATAATTACATCATTAACTTCAATCCAACCATGTTCAATAGGTTTATATGGTTTACCCACAAATACTAAAAAGCCTTGAACATACTTTGCTCCTTCAGTAACTAAAGCAGCTTTATAGGCATTATCAAAAGGTTTTTTGGCTTTGCTTTTGATAGTTTTAGCTATTTCATGAGATAGGGTTTCATCTAATAATTTATTCATATAGTGATCTGATTTGATTTATGAATTTTTCGTAGAGGACAGGAACAGGGAACAAGTAAGAAGGGTTTTGTGCAATAATCAAATAGGATTCCTATAGAGTTATTTCTAAGCTGAAAATTTTCTAAATAAGCTTAGACTTAATGTTAACAAAAACCAATATATAGCAGGAGTTACTAAGTCAGTAGGGTCTAAGGGTGGCTTGTAGAGAAGTCAGGAGTTAATATTCTCCTTCTGTCTCTCACTTTTTTTCACTGTCAACTATCAACAGTCACCTGCACTCTAACTTGTTTAAAACTTTACAATTAAATGGTGGAGTTTTACACTGAATTTATAAAATTTTTCTTAGAACTAAAGCATAATGAAAAAAAAGATACCAGAAATGACATGAGTAGACATCTCCAAGAATTGCATAAGCGTAGTTTGAAACCTTTGTGAATATGTTGCATGCAACATATCTACATTATTTTCTGGAGATGTCTAATGAAAGGTTTTTTTCATAGACTGACTAAAGACGAATAAATACAACCTACATGAGTAAAATTGAGGTTTTGTTATGTCTTTACGTTATAATGAAGACCATACGCTTTTAGTGAAAGTAGTTTACTCGCAAATTAGGGTTAACGGCAAAACTGAGTTAGTACCGTTAGAACTGAATGCAGATGAAACAATTAGACGTTATTACAAGTAAGGAACTAATTTGTTGATTTCTAGTGGAAAAATATCCTGATTGCGTTATTTTACTTACTGGAAATCACTTAACCTCTATACCTTCATGATAACATTGGATGTAAGGAAATGTGGGAAATTAATAATTTGCAATTTATTTTTTAATTTCACCCTTCCTGCTCAAAATGATGCAAAAGCAGTTAAAAGTAAAATGAGTAGCTTGTGAGTAGCCCCTAAAAAAAGCTAACAGCTTGATATTGGATGCTCAAACAAGGTAGATTAGGCATTTTGAGTATCTTATGAGTATTATGAAAGGTATGAAAGCTGAAAATATTGATTTTCCGGTGCTGCACTCAGAATTATTCTTACGTCATCGTCTACAGGTAGTAGAGGAATTGTGGGAAACCGTTTTACGACAGGAATGCGGTCAAGAAATGGTGGATCTTTTGCGCCAATTGCGGGATTTATGTTCCCCTGAAGGACAAGCTAGAAATGACCAAGCTGCATCTGCTGTAGAATTGATTGAACAATTGAATATCAATGAAGCGATTCGCGCTGCGCGTGCCTTTGCGCTTTATTTTCAGTTGATTAATATTATTGAGCAGGAATATGAGCAAAAACAGCAATTAAACCGCTATGCTGATGAACCAGATCAGAGTATTTTTCCCAGTATTATCTATGCTACTAACCAACGAGAAGAAGATTTACCTGTTACTAAGGAAATAGGTAGTGACTTAATGACAACGGAAGTTCAGCAAAAAGGAACTTTTGCGGCTTTATTTCCTTTGTTATTTCAATTAAATGTACCACCGCAGCAGATTCAACGGCTGATTTCTCAACTGGATATCCGCTTAGTGTTCACTGCACATCCGACGGAAATTGTCCGTCATACTATCCGGGATAAACAGCGTCAGGTGGTGCATCTGTTACAAAAAATGGATGAGGCGCAAACCCGCGCTGGTAGCTATCCTTGGGAAAGCTTGGAAGTGAAGGAAAGATTACTGGAAGAAATTCGCTTGTGGTGGCGTACTGATGAGTTGCATCAGTTTAAACCCACGGTTCTAGATGAAGTAGATTATGCCCTTCACTATTTTCAAGAGGTGCTATTTGATGGAATTACGCAACTATATAAACGTTTCAAATATTCTCTAGGAGAAACTTTTCCCTGGTTGCAACCACCAACGACAAATTTTTGTTCCTTTGGTTCTTGGGTAGGTTCAGATCGAGATGGTAATCCTTCTGTGACACCGGAAGTAACATGGAAAACCGCTTGTTATCAACGGAAAATGGTGCTAGAGAGATATATTAAGTCAGTTAAAGAGCTAATTTCTCTGTTGAGTGTGTCTATGCAGTGGAGTGATGTGCTGCCAGACTTGCTAGAATCTCTGGAGTTAGATCAATCTCAATTAAGTGATGTGTATGATGATTTGGCGTTGCGTTTCCGTCAAGAACCCTATCGTCTGAAATTATCTTATATTCTTAGACGGTTGGAAAATACCCGCGATCGCAATTTGGCTTTGTATAATCGGGAAACACCAACTAATGAAGATGCACCCATGTACCGTTCTGGTACAGAATTCTTAGCAGAATTGTTGTTAATTCAACGCAACTTAACAGAAACAGGTTTAAGTTGTCGAGAATTAGAAAACCTAATTTGTCAAGTCGAAATTTTTGACTTTAATCTCACTCAATTAGATATTCGTCAAGAATCATCCCGTCATTCTGACGCGATAAATGAGATTCTAGAATATTTGCAGGTATTACCTCAATCCTACAACGAATTATCAGAGGAGAAACGAGTAGCTTGGTTAACGGGAGAATTACAAACTCGTCGGCCATTGATTCCGGCTGAATTACCATTTTCTTCAAAAACCAATGATGTAATTCAAACCTTCCGAATTTTGCGATCGCTACAACAAGAATTTGGCATCAATATCTGCCAAACTTATATTATTAGTATGTGCCGCGAAGTTAGCGACGTACTCGAAGTTTTACTCCTAGCCAAAGAATCCAGTTTATTTGATCCTGTCGTTGCAGTAGGAACAATTCGCATTGTTCCTTTATTTGAAACCGTTGAAGATTTACAGCGTTCTAGAAACGTGATGCGACAATTGTTTGAATTGCCTTTATATCGGGCAATGCTGGCTGGTGGTTACGCTGCCACTCAAGAACAAGCATCTCCATCTGTTGCTGTCCTCAATCCTGACTTACAAGAAGTAATGCTAGGATATTCCGATAGTAATAAAGACTCTGGTTTTTTAAGTAGCAACTGGGAAATTCATAAAGCCCAAAAATCACTCCAGAAAATTGCCGAAGGTTACGGTGTAAATCTGCGGATTTTCCATGGTCGAGGCGGTTCTGTTGGGCGTGGTGGTGGCCCAGCCTATGAGGCGATTTTAGCCCAACCAGGTCACAGTATTAGCGGACGGATCAAAATTACCGAACAAGGGGAAGTATTAGCTTCTAAATACTCCTTGTTAGATTTAGCTCTGTATCACCTAGAAACTATCACCACAGCAGTAATTCAAGCCAGTTTACTAGGAACAGGGTTTGATGATATCGAACCTTGGAATGAGATTATGGAAGAATTATCTCATGCCTCCCGTCAGCATTATCGTAACCTCATCTATGAACAGCCTGATTTCATTGACTTCTTCCACCAAGTTACCCCCATTGAAGAAATCAGCCAACTGCAAATTAGTTCTCGTCCAGCCCGTCGTCCATCTGGTAAAAAAGATTTAAGTAGTTTAAGAGCGATTCCTTGGGTATTTAGCTGGACACAAACCCGCTTTTTATTACCTTCTTGGTATGGAGTAGGTACAGCTTTACAAGAATTTCTCAACGAAGAACCAGAACAACACCTCAAATTATTGCGCTATTTCTACATCAAATGGCCATTCTTTAAAATGGTAATTTCTAAAGCTGAAATGACCTTGGCCAAAGTAGATATTGAAATGGCACGTCACTATGTAGATGAATTGTCTAACCCAGAAGACAAACCTCGATTTGAGAAAGTTTTTGAGCAAATTTATAGAGAATTCTTTCTCACTAGAGATTTAGTTCTCAAAATCACTGGGCATCAAAAATTATTAGATGGTGATCCAGTATTGCAGCGTTCTGTACAATTACGAAATGGGACAATTGTGCCTTTAGGATTTATCCAAGTTTCCCTCCTCAAACGTCTGCGTCAATCAAAAAATGCTGCCACAACTGGGGTAATTCACTCTCGTTACAGTAAAGGAGAATTACTCAGAGGTGCATTATTAACCATTAATGGTATTGCCGCCGGGATGAGAAATACAGGTTGATTTGGTAATTGGTAATTGGTAATTGGTAATTGGTAATTGCTGATGAAAAATATCTCCAAAAACTAAAAACTAAATTTACCTCTTGCCGAAATAATGTAGAGATGTTTCAATGTAATGTCTCTACATTATTTTTCATTTTTCTGCTTCTTTTCATTATGTACAGAAGAATGGCATTGAGGATGATTTAAACCTAACGTTTGCAGTGTAACATTTGGTGTTTCGGCGGTAAGAATTACTTGACCGCTAGAAGTAATAATCCAACCTTGGGCTTGCTGAATTACTCTATAGGACTCTTATTTGATTTTTGAAAAGAATTTAGGTATTGTAGGGTGCGTCAGGCTGCATGAATTCTATCAATAAACAGATTTGTCATCTCTGACGCACCCTACGTATCGTTTCATAAATCAAATATTATTCCTATATATGGTAATCTTAAATGACTTATGAATAACAATATCTCCTTGTTATTTATAGCTATGATAGGTCAAATGCAAGACAATCGCTAGTAGAGTTTACCCACATTTAGAGGTTTTGATGTTCAATAACTTTAACTCATTTGAGTGTGTACGGCTATAAGTAATTTCTGCAATAATCATTGTATAATATGGAATTTTCCCACTGTAAATGTTGAGATTAAGTTTGTGCTATTTAGATCCTGATATTGAGTAAAAATTACGACTTATTTATGATGATCAAAAAACAGATTTTACTTTGTACTGGTTTAGCACTGACTAGCGGATTTTTTAGTGCTGTGATTGCTGGACAAATTACTGTGATGGTGCATAGCCAAAAGTGTCAAAATCAGTCTTGGGGATTTAAACAAATGTGTCAAACATTAATTTCACCGGGGGCAAGTTGGCAAGGTGGTACAGCAGGACTATGGACAGGGACAATTTTAGGTGCATTTGTGGGTGGTTTAATTACACGAAAATCGAGTTATTAAGTAAATTCGTGTCAAAAATTCTCCTTATGGCAAGGGAAAAGCAAGCATAGACCGGAAAACTTGCCGCTAAATTAATCTCCGTCAGAAAGCGGTTAAAGAAACCCAATAACTATTAATTAAATAATGCAGTAATTAGTTAGGATGGAGTTGCTACTAATTTAAAACAGGAGATACTTACTATGGCAAGAAAGTCTAAGGATTTTCAGAATTTGATAAAACAACAAGAGAGTTCCCAAAATAAGCAGAAAAATCTAGAAGCACTCAGAGAAAAAATGAAAGGGGGTGCATTTGGAGAACTAGCGGCAAATATGGCCATAGAACCCAAGGGAGCAGTAAAAATGTCGGAAGTTATGGAAGATTTTATTGCCCCCTATATGGATACTATAGACAATTTACAACAACTGCGGAGTTTTTTTAGTTTGGCTGCGATCGCCTGGAATGCGGCGGTATTACCTAAATCTGAAGAAAAAGAAGTCCTTGATACTTTCTTACAGAAGCAGTTACTTCTCTATGATCAAGAAACTCAACAAACAACCAAAGAAATTATTGATGAACTTATTGCTAGGAAACATCAACATTTCTCGCATATTAAACGGTTTATTATGGACTTTGAAATCACTCAAACCAAACAAGAATATAATATCTCTGTAGCCTCAACTTTGTTGAAAACTAAGTAATACCATTTTACGTAAGCATTCAGCTATCAGCCGTCAGCTAAAACTGCTGTTTGCACTAAGTTTAAAAGATTTTTGAGGGAGACTGATATCAAAATCAATTCCGAATTTTCTAATTAAAATGCTGATAAATTCCAGATGATAGCTGATTACTGACGGCTGAATGCTTACCATTTTACTTTAATGATGATAAGCTGTTGTGCATTTAATTTGTATAAGTTTGGTAGGTAAAATGCCAACCCTACAAGATTTAACCATTTGAGGATGATAAATTTTAGGTGCGTAACAGCTTCCCAACATTGAGGTAAAAGTTTAAAAATGCTAAACCTACAGAAAATTTATATGGATCACTATTTTTGGATTTACCCCCTGAATTTATTCAGGTGCTTATATCATTAAGAAATTATTGGTCATAATTCACAAATCAGATAGTATCAATAAAAGCCAAGAAACTTAGTAAAATTAACTAGAAAGGATTATAACCGTGGCCTTATTTACGAAACATACTAATTTATTGATAATGTCCACCCTGCTGGGATTGATCGGTTTACCGACGATAATAAAACCAGCGACAGCCCAAAACCTGAATAATGCGGGCAACTCAGACCTAAATCCCAGTGTCAATCAACCTAGTTCTACACCTACCTATCCCGCAGCACCTCCACCAGAACCAAAGAAACCCTTACCTAATGAGAGAGAATTAGAAGACGCA
>JBJTUF010000271.1:0-14520 GCA_046080565.1 Cuspidothrix sp.
GGTGTATTTTGTAGAATTCAGGTAACATTATCAATAGATAGTCCTTATTGAGAATAGTGGGGCTATCTTTTTTTACCATAAATCGGTACAATTTTCACCTGATAAGCTGTTTAGGTTATTTCGTCATCCCCTCAGCTATTATTGGCTTGGGGTACATCAAATGTTCCAAAAAACTATAGAAGAATTAATGCAATTTAGCCGCTATCGGTTGAAGGATTACATCAAAGGGCAAAGAGCTATGAAGCTTGCTCTCTCTAGCTTCTAGCCATCTTGTCCTCCTGTCAGCAGGTACAGAGGTGTTGGGCAGGTCGCAAATGCCCGTCATATCATTGAATGTTCCTCCTGCTGCTGCACAGTCTTGTTCATTTAAGTTTGCAGTTGCCAAGGCAGGTAGAGATGAAGCAGTTGCTAATGCGATCGCAGCAGAGGCAACAAATAAGGCTTTTTTCAACATAATTACTCCAGAAAATTTACTTTAGGTATTGTGTAAACAAAGCTAATAACTATCTCAGCTAGGGTATTCACTGAAGACTTCAGTAAAGTAGTATTGCTAACACTGAGGAAAATCGTTCTTCATACAATAAGTTAAATCACTGACTAAAGTAAAGTGTTAGAATGTAACTTCATCAAATCTTTAAATATATCTTTATACTCCGCACAATATTCGTCTATCAATGTTGTTGTTGATTGTGCATATTTCACCAAATATTTTAAGATTTTTAGTTCTACATTCATTGTTCCACCTAATTTCTAGGGTTTTTATCTCTTTATGATTTGATTGTACAAACAGTGGCATAAAAGGTACATACACTAATGTTGATATCAGTAATTTAGGCAAGGTTAATTGTATTGTTCGCCCAACAAACGTCATAACTTCTATTAAGCAATGTATTCTGAGTAATAGTTATATTTATATAATTTTGTTGTATGTTATACATCATATTGATGATGTTATATACAATAGTAATCTCCTTATATGTGCTTGCTAATATCAGCTTAGTGATGTTTAATATAAAGTTTTGATGAAGACTTAGATAAATTGCGTAAATATCAGATTTATGTAGAGATGTTGCAAAGATGATTTGGATTGAATTGAGGAGCAAATTCCCTTCTAAAATTAGTTAAAACTGTTTTTTGGAAACATTATTACGCAACTAGCTTGTGTTGCAGAGGATAAAATGAGCCGTCCAATTATTCTTGGTATTGTTGGTGATAGTGCTGCTGGCAAAACAACGCTGACTAGAGGCATTGCTCAGGTTCTAGGTCCAGAAAATGTGACTCTGATTTGTACAGATGATTACCATCGTTATGATCGCACACAACGCGCAGAGATAGGGATTACAGCCTTACATCCTGATTGTAATTATCTGGATATTATGCAGCAGCATTTGTCTTTATTACGTACAGGACAAGCAATTCTGAAACCTGTTTACAGCCATAAAACAGGTACTTTTGAACCGCCACAATATATTAAACCTAATAAATTCGTAATTATTGAAGGGTTACTAGGTTATTCTACCCGTGCGGCTCGTGAAGCTTATGATGTAAAAGTTTATCTTGCACCTCCTGAACCACTCCGCGCTAATTGGAAGGTGAAACGAGATACCCAAAAGCGTGGTTATACTCCAGAACAGGTATTAGCAGAATTAGATAAACGTGAACCAGATTCAGAAATGTATATCCGTCCCCAGCGTCAATGGTCAGATATTGTTGTCAGTTTTTATCCTCCCAATGATGAAATAGACGAAACCAATGGACATCTAAATGTGCGGTTAGTGTTGCGTCCTTCCATTCCCCATCCTGATTTTACGGAAATTATCCATGCTGGTCGTAGTGATTCGCAATCAGCTATTCGCTTGGGACTGGATAGAGATATGGGAAAACCAGTGGATGTTTTAGAAGTTGATGGTCATGCAACTTTAGAACAGGTAAATAAAATTGAGCAAATTATGTGTTCTGATTTACCTTATTTAAAGAATGTCTGCGATCGCGAAAGTAATCCAGAATTAGGTAAAATTGCCGGAACAACCGATGAAACACTGCAAAGTTACCCCCTCGCGCTAACTCAGTTAATCATCACTTACCATATGCTCAAAGCTACACAAATTTACCAATAAGTAATTTCTGGTTGTGATTCAGTATTACTTAGGTAATGTTCACAAAAATTAAAGGTTTGCTCAATGAGGAATAATTGTTCCAGAAAATAAGGGATAAATAATTGAATCTACCCAATTATTCCCCATTCAAAATCTAGCATCTGCGATTATTATGACTTATTGCCTCAGAATAGCTGACTTACCAGAAAATGAACGTCCCCGTGAAAGATTAATGACTCATGGCGCGAAAATTTTAGCTACAGCAGAATTGATTGCTATTCTACTGGGTACTGGTCAAGGGCCGGGTAAACTATCAGCAGTTGGTTTAGGGCAATATATATTACAAGAATTGGGTAAAAGTCAGTGTGACCCCTTAGCCGCTTTAAGGGATGTTACTCCGGCTGAGTTGATGGCAATTCCTGGTGTTGGTCCGGCCAAGGCTACTGCTATTCTTGCCGCTATTGAATTGGGTAAACGTACTTTTCTATCCCGTCCATCTGACGGTACTATCATTGATAGTCCCATTGCTGCGGCTGCGGTGCTTAGTCAAGACTTGATGTGGCAATCTCAAGAAAGATTTGCCGTATTGTTATTAGATGTAAAAAATAAGTTATTGGGAACGAAAGTAATTACTATTGGGACGGCCACCGAAACTTTAGCCTCTCCTCGTGATATTTTTAGAGAGGTCATTCGTCAAGGTGCTACACGGGTAATAGTTGCCCATAATCATCCTTCTGGGAGTTTAGAACCCAGTGAAGCAGATATAGAACTGACTCGTCAGTTATTAGACGGTGCAGATATTCTAGCAATTTCTATTTTAGACCATTTAATTTTAGGTAATGGCAATCATCAAAGTTTAAGAGAAATTACAACTTTATGGGATGAATGTCCTCAAACAGATTGATATAAATGCAAGAATTCACAATATCAGAATACAGGAGACAGAATAAATCAGAGATACAAGAGGTTTAACACCGCTAAAACCCTACAAATCTATGTTTCCCGTAATTTCGTCAAAGTCTATGTTACAACGGTGTTTAGTATATCAATAAATATCCTGACTCCTGACTCCTGAATTCTTAGATATTACTGCCTTCTTTTTTCTAATTTTTCTACTTCCTTTTCTGTGCGTTCATTCGGATTTCTTGGCCGCTTAAGATTGGGAAATAGATTTAGGGCAAAATTATTTAAAGCTGTACGTGCCTGAAAGCTAGATTTACCTAAATCACCAGGTAATATTTTATCTCCGATTGTTAAAAATAGAATCACGCCAATGGTTAAAAACGGGAGGTATCGTTTCATATTTTATGGCTCATTCCTGAGTAATTGTGATTTATCTATATTGTATAGAATGCCCTAAATATCCAAAAAACTTAAGTCACAAACAAGATTTTTTATCAAAATTAAGGTCAAAGGATGACTTATTTGATTGATTATATCCATCAATTATAAATTGATCTTATAAGTCGGTGTTTTAGATATGAAATATAATATCACGTTGAAAACTTATCATATATGTTGAGGCTGGTAATAGATAATAGGTAAAATACAATTACTAATTAAGGACTTATATCCTAAGTAATTGGCCAGACTTGACATAACACACTAAAACCTTGATTTCTACTACATACAAATATTCTGACTCCCGAATTATTACTTTCAATGTTGTAGTATAATATCAAAATTTAACGTATATACTTATAAATATGGATTTAATCACTATTTTGGGATTAGTTGCAGGTGCATTAACCACTATTGCCTTTTTACCACAAATGTTCCAAATATGGCGCACAAAATCAGCTAAAGATGTTTCCTATATTATGCTGATTATTTTTATGAGTGGGTTATTTCTGTGGTTAATTTATGGAATTATTCTTGGTGCTTTACCAGTTATTCTCGCTAATGGAGTGTCATTATTTTTTAACTTGATTATTCTATGGCTTAAAATTAAATATAGATAACTTTACTAGAAAAGCTGTGACATCATCCTTATTTAACTCCGAACGCCTTCTGTTTACCCCTGCAACCCCTAATAACGACGCTATTCCCCTCATTTTCGCCTTTCCCAATGAGTATACAGTGGGGATAACAAGTCTTGGTTATCAGGTGGTGTGGGCAACTTTAGCCATGCGTGAAGATTTACAGGTAAGTCGCTTATTTACTGATATTCGGGAACAACTTCCTAGACATCCAGAAGTATTGGGGTTTTCTATGTCTTGGGAATTAGATTATGTGAATATTTTTAATCTTTTAGAATCTTTAGATATTCCTCTGCGGGCTAGTTCTCGTCATGAAAATCATCCTCTAGTTTTTGGTGGTGGTCCTGTTTTGACAGCAAACCCTGAACCTTTTGCTGATTTTTTTGATGTAATTTTATTAGGAGATGGTGAAAATCTGCTTGGCGATTTTATAGATACTTATAAAAAAGTTAGGAATGCTGATAGAGAAACTCAATTAAAAACATTAGCCCAAGTTCCAGGAATTTATATTCCTAGTTTATATCTAATAGAATATATTAATCCAGATGGTGAGATTAAATCAATAAGTCCCATTTCCTCAGAAATTCCGCCAATTATTCAAAAGCAAACCTATCGAGGTAATACCCTTTCTGCTTCCACTGTAGTTACAGAAAAAGCCGCTTGGGAAAATATTTTTATGGTGGAAGTGGTGCGGAGTTGTCCTGAAATGTGCCGCTTTTGTTTAGCGAGTTATTTAACTTTACCTTTTAGAACTGCGAGTTTAGAAAGTTCTTTAATTCCCGGTATCGAACGGGGTTTAAAAGTTACTAACCGTTTAGGTTTATTAGGTGCTTCTGTTACCCAACATCCAGAATTTACAGAATTATTAGATTACATTAGTCAACCCAAATATGATGATGTGCGGTTGAGTGTGGCTTCGGTGAGAACTAATACAGTTACAGTGAAATTAGCCGAAACTTTAGCAAAACGAGATACAAAATCATTAACAATTGCTGTGGAAAGTGGTTCAGAAAAAGTTCGTAAAATTGTCAATAAAAAATTAGATAATGATGAAATTATCCAAGCTGCGATAAATGCTAAAGCTGGAGGTTTATCGAGTTTAAAACTTTATGGTATGGTAGGAATTCCTGGGGAAGAAGCGGAAGATTTAGACGCAACTATAAAAATGATGCAGGATATTAAAAAAGCTGCTCCTGGTTTACGTTTAACATTGGGATGCAGTACCTTTGTTCCTAAATCTCATACACCATTTCAATGGTTTGGGGTTAACAAGCAAGCTGAGAAGCGGTTACAATTATTACAAAAATATTTAAAACCTCAAGGCATGGAATTTCGCCCAGAAAGCTATAATTGGTCTATTATACAGGCTTTGTTATCCAGAGGCGATCGGCGACTTTCCCAATTATTAGAATTAACCCGTGATTTTGGTGACTCCTTGGGAAGTTACAAACGTGCTTTTAAACAACTGAAAGGACAAATTCCCAACTTAGATTTTTATGTTCATAGTAACTGGTCAACTGAGCAAATTTTACCTTGGCATCATTTACAAGGGCCTTTACCACAGTCTACACTAATTAAACATTTGACAGAAGCTAATAACTGGGAATTAAATCATAAATAATGCACACAGATACCATATTTTACTAAATCTTTCTCACCTTCCATACATTATTATTTGAACTGTTGGGACAACCAAAAGAAAATGCTCAAGGTTATCAGTTTACATCAGTCGAAGTTAAAGAGAAAGCCTTTCGATTTGATGGGATATTCATGCCAGATAGTACAGAAAAACCTATATATTTTGTGGAGGTACAATTTCAGAATAAACCAGAATTTTACTGGGAACTAATTACAGAAATAAACATTTATCTCAATCAATATAAACCTCAGCAAGATTAGCAAGCAGTAGCTTTATTTGCCAAAGGGAGCTTAGATGTGGAAAAATTAACTAATTACCAACAAGAATTAGTTAATAGTGGTCGGATAAAACGCATTTATTTAGATGAACTACCACCAGGGTCAATAGGGGTAGGGTTAATTGAACTAATTGTCAGTAAAGAAAACCAAGCACCACGATTAGTTCAAAATCTGCTCACCAGAACAAATACAGAAGTAAAGAACGAGAGAGAAAAACAAGGTATTATAGAATTACTGGAAACTGTTTTGGTGTCGAAGTTTTCACAATTAAGCCGTCAGGAGATAGAAGCAATGTTTTTAGTCAGTGATATTAAGCAAACAAGAGTATATCAAGAAGCAAAGCAGGAAGGTGAACAAGAAGGTAGACAAGAAGGTGAGAAAAATTTACTGCTACGAATATTATCTAAGCGGTTTGGAAAATTGAGCGATATTTATATCCAAAGTATCCACAGTTTAAACATCGCACAACTGGAAGAACTGGGAGAAGCATTATTAGACTTTGTAAATATTAACGACTTAGAACAGTGGTTAAAATCTCACACAGAATCATAAATAATGCACACAGATACAATATTTTACCAAATCTTTCTGACTTTCCATAGCCTATTATTTGAACTGCTGGGACAACCAGTAGAAAATGCCCAAGGTTATCAGTTTACATCGGTAGAAGTCAAAGAAAAAGCCTTTCGATTTGATGGGATATTCATGCCAGATAGTGAAGAAAAACCCATCTATTTTGTCGAGGTACAATTTCAGAACAAACCAGAATTTTACTGGGAATTAATCACAGAAATAAACATTTATCTCAATCAATATAAACCCCAACAAGATTGGCAAGCAGTAGCTTTATTTGCCAAAGGGAGCTTAGATGTGGAAAAATTAACTAATTACCAACAAGAATTAGTTAATAGTGGTCGGATAAAACGCATTTATTTAGATGAACTATCACCAGGGTCAATAGGGGTAGGGTTAATTGAACTAATTGTCAGTAAAGAAAACCAAGCACCAGAATTAGTTCAAAATCTGCTCGCCAGAACAAATACAGAAGTCAGCAACTTCAGAGATAAACAAGGTATTATAGAATTACTGGAAACTGTTTTAGTGTCGAAGTTTTCACAATTAAGCCGTCAGGAGATAGAAGCAATGTTTTTAGTCAGTGATATTAAGCAAACAAGAGTATATCAAGAAGCAAAGCAGGAAGGTGAACAACAAGGTAGACAAGAAGGTAGACAAGAAGGTGAGAAAAACTTACTGCTACGTCAGTTATCAAAAAGATTTGGAACATTGAGTGATATTTATATAGAAAGCATCAATAGCTTGACAATAGTACAGTTAGAATCACTGGGAGAAGCATTATTAGACTTTGTAGACATTAACGACTTGGAACAGTGGTTAAAATACCACACAGAATCATAGATTGAGAGAGTTATGCAAATGAATCAAATTATTACTCAAGTTGATGCTTTTACCAATACCCCATTTAAGGGAAATCCTGCTGCTGTTTGTGTCTTAGATAGTCCCAAATCTGAATCATGGATGCAAAATATTGCTCAGGAAATGAATTTATCAGAAACCGCTTTTTTAGTTAAACAAAATGATGGTTTTAATTTGCGTTGGTTTACACCTACGGTAGAAGTTCCTTTGTGTGGACACGCAACTTTAGCCAGCGCTTATGTATTATGGTCACAAGGACATTTATTACCAAATCAAGAAGCACGTTTTTACACAAAAAGCGGTATATTAATAGCGAAATTAGCAAATGATTGGATTCAGTTAGATTTTCCGGTAAATCTTTCTCAACCTGTAGAAGTACCTCCAGAATTAAGTGAAGTTTTAGGAGTAACTATTAAATCTGTTGTCCAAAATTCTTTGGGTTATTTAGTAGAAGTAGAATCTGAAGATTTAGTTAGAGAAATGCAACCGAATTTCCAACAGATGAAAACTCTCACTAAGGCTGATATTATCGTTACTAGCATCGCTAATTCTGACTCAGAATATGATTTTGTCTCTCGCTTTTTTGCCCCTGCTTTAGGGATTACTGAAGATCCGGTAACAGGTGCAGCACATTGTTATTTAGCACCTTTTTGGCGAGATAAATTAGGGAAAGATGAGTTTTTAGCCTATCAAGCTTCTAGTCGAGGTGGAGTGGTAAAAGTCTATTATCCAGGAGAAAATAGGGTTTTTATATCTGGACAAGCTGTAACAGTAATGAGAGGAGAATTAATGATGAATGAAAGTTGCTATTAATCTCATGTAGATCCTAATTTTTCCTTGAATATAAAGAAGTAATAGTAGATGGTTTCTACTGTTGATATAACTGATACTATTAAAAGCTTGAATGATTTACAAAATCGTTGTAATTTACATCAAGCAGAAGATGACATTTTTTAATGAAGTTTATATTTCTTAAACTAACTCTTGCAGGGACACGCAAATATGATATATCGCCGACATGAATTAGCTGAAGTTATAGAAATTCTCAACAAATTAGGAAAAGTTATTATGGCTTAATTTTTCTGAAATTAACAGTAATTTTTGAATACATTAATGTTTGATAATTGAGAGTTTGTAGTTAGCACTCTAGTGCTTTAGCACCAACTACAAACAATATTAATTAAGCTGCTTTTGGTTGAACTAAATTTTCTATGCCTTGAACAACGGTTGCTGATTGAATTTTGTCACCAGCTTTGAGTGTATCTAAAATGTCTTTACCTTCAGTCAGATAACCAAATACAGCATAACGACCATCTAAAAGATTGCGTCCTGCGGGAGTCAGTTCGGGTTCAAATAAGAAAAAGAAAATCTGAGAAGAAGCACCATTAGCTTCATTTTCTGGACGTGCCATGACTAATGCACCAAAGGAAGAAAAAGGCAATACTGGCATATCTAAATAACGACCAGATTCTTCCAAGGTAATACCATAGGTAGGTTCTTTATCGCCTTCAACGAGAATTTCTAAAGGAATGGCGCGATATTTGCCGGTTTGAGGATCAATAAAACCGACTTCTTTACCAACAGGATCTCCAGTTTGCAGAAAATAAGATTCTTCAGAACGGGTAAATTCTAAACTGTTATAAAAACCTCGTTGTACTAAATCTATAAAGTTACCAGCAGTAATAGGGGCGCTATACCCATCTACAACCACGGTAAGATCGCCTTTATTGGTTTTAATGGCAACAGTAGCACGTCCTTTCAGTTGGGGTAAATTACTATACTCAGCCGGAACTTCAAAGGGGAATTTTGTCACCATTGATTCTTCTAACAAGCTGACAAGATTAAGTAATTTGGATCTTCCTGTCAGAATGGATTCTTTTTGTTTAGTTTTCACTACTTCTTGTAGTTCTGTGATGCCAGATTTCAATTCTGTTATCCAAGCTTCAGCTTGAGATTGGCGTTCTTCCGGAACGCTTGCTAAGATTTGAGAAGGTTGATCGAGTATCCGCGCTGCTTGCTTGAGGTCATTATTCACTGCGCCCCATCGTTTATTTGCTCGCAGTTGGTTAGAAATATCTTCTAAGCTGGCTTGCAGTTTACGTACAGGCTGATTATCTATTGGGAGTGCATAGCGTAATAAAGCCTTGCCGTCAGTAATTGCGTTACCGGCTGGTAAACTGGCGTTGCTAGTGGGAGTCCACTCAACTGTACTCAGGGCTAAAAATATTGTTAATAGCAATATTGCCTTGATGCTGTTCTTCACCCAGGTCTTTAATAAGTTCAACATGGAATTTGTCTTTCTTCAGCATTAAAGTGATGACTGGAAGTAACCCATTAATTATCTTCCCACATTGAGGGACCTGGGGATAGAAGAGGCTACGGGGACAGGGGAGCAAAGGGGTAGGGGAGAATGTCTTTGCTATTGCCTATTGCCTATTGCCTATTGCCTATTCCCTAACAACTAACCAATTATGACGCTAGAAGGGTACAATAAGTGCCGATTGTCTTGGAAAATTTGCAAGTTTCATGATCTCTAGTAACGACTTTCGACCTGGTGTTTCAATTGTATTAGATGGTTCGGTCTGGCGCGTCGTAGATTTTCTTCACGTTAAGCCAGGCAAGGGTTCTGCCTTTGTGCGGACAACACTTAAAAATGTTCAAAGTGGGAAACAGTTAGAAAAAACTTTTCGGGCTGGGGAAACTGTACCCCAGGCTACTTTAGAAAAAGTGACGATGCAACATACCTATAAAGAGGGCGATGAGTTTATCTTTATGGATATGGAAACCTATGAGGAAGGTAGATTAACTTCAGTGCAAATTGGCGATCGCGTCAAATACCTCAAGGAAGGTATGGAAGTGAACGTCATTCGTTGGGGTGATCAGGTTCTAGAAGTGGAACTACCTAATTCTGTAGTTTTAGAAGTTACTCAAACTGATCCTGGTGTTAAGGGTGATACTGCCACAGGTGGTACAAAACCAGCGACCCTAGAAACTGGTGCAGTTATCATGGTTCCCTTATTTATTTCCCAAGGTGAACGGATTAAGATTGATACCAGAGAAGATAAATATTTAGGTAGGGAATAATTTACCAATAATTTTGATACCAATTGGGAATGGTCAGTAATAAAATCCAAAATCTCATATTGGTACTTAATGATTTCAATCCCTTTTTTATAGAGGGATTAAATCCCTACCTGATTGAGAATTTTTATTTAACGGTTAGGTCGAGGTAAAACAATTGTGACATTAGACTTTAATGAAATCCGTCAGCTATTAGTAACTATTGCCCAAACAGACATTGCTGAAGTAACACTCAAAAATAATGAATTTGAGTTAACAGTCAGAAAAGCTATCAGTTTTAGCAATAATGGACAAGCACCAGTTAGCGCTGTAGTTAGTGCTGGCGTAACCCAACTGGTATCTACAACTCCACCAGAAATGGTTATTAATAAAGTTGTGGATAATGTAGTTACATCATCTGCTCCCACTCCTTCACCAATTAATCAAAAATTGGTTGAGGTACAATCACCCATGGTAGGGACATTTTACCGCGCTTCAGCACCAGGAGAAGCTCCATTTGTGGAAGTGGGCGATCGCGTCAAAGCTGGTCAAAGTGTCTGTATCATTGAAGCCATGAAACTCATGAACGAAATTGAAGCCGAAGTCTCTGGACAAGTGATGGAAATTTTAGTTCAAAATGGTGAACCAGTAGAATATGGCCAGGCTTTAATGAGAATTAACCCTGATTAATTATTCAAGAGGGAAGAGGCAGGAGGAAAGAGGGAACAGATAGTAGTTACTATCACCAATTACCAATTACCAATTACCAATTACTTCAAGGGATAATTTTTCTCAAAACTGGCGCGGGTGAGTGGTTGTTCTATTTCCACACCTTCACCCCCTAATACATCTAAGGGTTTACCATTAACTTCAATATATACGTTTGCTTTAGGGTTTAAAGTAGTGGCAGTATATACAACTTGTCCGACTCGACCCATCATAGATGTACTACCGCCACCAGTAGTAAAGTTGTCAGATAAATTCACATGAATATCATTGTCTTCAGTTTTTAATCCTAATAGTTGTGTACCCTGGGGAATAGTGGTCGAGTCCGTGCCTTCTTTTGGACCCGCTAACAAAGTTTCAAAAGCAGCCTGTAAAACCTGCTGAGGTTGGTTAGCAGCAATTTTTAGAGGTTCGGGAACTAAATCTACACGATTTTCCTTCGATCTGAGCCAATATATATTAGCCGTCTGTTCATTTCCTTGTTGGTTTGTGGAATTCCTGACTGGTTCTTTAATAGTTTGTGAAGAGTTCTCAGGTGCAAGAGTATTGGGAGACTGAGAACCAAACCAAGCTACACCACCACTAACTAATACTACTGTGGCAGATATAGCTGCTACCACACTAGAGGAAATATTCTTAGTTCTTTGTTGTTCATTCATATATAAAACCTACTGAACTGATAATTGAAATAATCTTTGTCGGATAACAAGCCTGTGTATAAAGGTTATATCTTAAATAGATGGTTTGATTTGTACATAAACTGCTATTGCTAGTTTTGCCTATCCTTAACTCCAATTGTAGAGTTATCTTTTCCAGTCCGTCACCTTTCTCTTTACGTAAATATTATGGTTTATTGCAAAAATGTAACAATTTAGGTAAGGAGAGACAAGACGTTAAAAAAACTCCGCTTCCTCAATACCTGCTTGAAAAAAACCATCATATTGTTCTGTTCCTAACCACCAACCTGCATTTATTTGAGAAGGAATAGTATAACCTTGAAAATTCCTATCCTGTGCAAATGTGCCACCAAAAGGTATATATTCCCAGGTTTTACTTGTGGTTTTATCTCCCCATCGGGGTAATTTAGCTACTAAAACTCTACCTTTTTCATCAATGATTAAAGTAGGAGTAATGGTTTCACTATCAACATTGAAAGTTGCTTGAATTGTGCTATTATCAATAGCTTGCCAATTTACTTGACTTTGAGGTAATAAAGCCGATGGTAGCCAGAATAATTCACCGCCACATCTACCAATACTAGAACGAGTAACATTAGTATTTTCTTCATTCAAAAATGGGATCAACCCCCAAATTTTAAACTCTACTTTTCCATGATTACGATAGTAATAATCTGCTCCTTGAATGTGAAAAAATATATTTTCCATTCTTGCTCTCCAAACAAATCCTTGAGGTGTTAAAATTTCTGTAGCTTGCATGGTTAATCTTTTTTCTTTTGTTACTTGAATATAACCCTGCATTTTTAATTTAACACCTGTTGCTAGTAGTGTTCCTGGGGTAATAGCGTGTAGGAAATAACGTTGTACTGGTTCTGGTAAGTTAGCAATTAAATCAGAGTTAAATGTTTTTTGGAATGTGGCGGTTTTCTCCAAACTCTGCCAAATTTGATTAATATTTTTTTGCTCCATATTTTTTTATTAGGACTTAGGCATTTTAACAAAATGTAGGAGTTTAAGATTACTTTCTTAGGTTGCAATCACGCTATTTAAACTAGGTTTGACATAAGTCCAGTTTATAACGAACCACTCCAGACACAGACAACACACAGGAAGAAAGAACTTTAGAGGTTTAGCAATGCTAAACCCCTACGTTAGAGTTATTGATGACAAATCAATTTCTGCTTTTAAAACTGTAACATCATTAGTATGGGATAGTTTAAATCCCAATCTTTCACAAACTTTTTGCATCCCTAAATTATCTGCTAATATCTCTGCTGAGATAGAGGAGACTTTTTCGGTTTTAGCCACTTCTATTAATCTTTTGAGTAGTTCTGTACCTAAACCTTGACCTTGATAGCGATCACTCACCAGCATAGCAAATTCTGCCCCATCATTACCATGTAATTTACTCAATCTTCCCACGGCTAAAATTTCCGTTTCTCTAGTTTCTGTATTTTGATACTCTGCGACTAATGCCATCTCTCGATCATAGTCAATAAAACAAATTCTCGTTAATCTTTCATGGGCAATTCTTTGACTTAATTTCATTAGATGAAAGTAACGTAAATAAACACTTTCTTCTGATAGGGTTTTGTGAAATCTTACCATCAATGGTTCATCTTCAGGACGAATAGGACGGATAGTAATTGATGTACCATCTTTTAAGATCCAATCTTTTACATATTGATGAGGATAGGAACGAATAGCTAATTTTGGTAATTGCTCCGGTTTAACATCAGGAGAATGTAAAACTATTCTGCCATCTAAAGCTATTAACCCACCAGCATGATCAGGACTGGGAGGAATAGCTAATAAAGGATTAATATCTATTTCCTTAATCAAAGGTTGTTCTACAACCAAGTGACTAAATACTACTAATAACTCTTCTAAAGCTGCCATATCTATACTTTCTCTACCCCGCACACCTTTTAAGGCTTTATAGATTTTAGTTTGTTCCATCATTCGTCTTGCTAGGGTACTATTTAAAGGTGGTAAAGCAATGGCACTATCTTGAAATACTTCTACTAATTGCCCCCCAGCACCAAATAATAATACTGGTCCAAATTGGGGATCTAAACTACTACCAATTATCAATTCATAACCGCTAGTTTTTACCATTTGTTGTACCGTTACACCTAAAAAATCTTCAGGTTTACCTTTTTCTAAAACCGAAGTCTCTATTAGATAATAGGCTTTTTTTACAGCTTCGGCATTTCGCAAATTTAACTGTACTCCTCCCACATCAGTTTTATGAGTAATGGTTTGAGAATACAATTTTAAAACCACCGGATAACCGATTTTTTCCGCACATTCTACCGCTTCTTCCGCACTTTGGGCAATGCTTCCAGCAACTACAGGAATACCATAAGCCGCTAATACTTTCTTAGATTCAAACTCAGTTAAAATAGTTCTTCCGGCTTTTCTAGCATCATTAATAATGGTTTCTACTAATGCACAATCACGGAAATAATTATCACATTCTAAAGATGGTAAAACCTGAGGGGATGACGAAATAACCTAAACAGCTTATCAGGTGAAAATTGTACCGATTTATGGTAAAAAAAGATAGCCCCACTATTCTCAATAAGGACTATCTATTGATAATGTTACCTGAATTCTACAAAATACACC
>JBJTUF010000272.1:0-8023 GCA_046080565.1 Cuspidothrix sp.
TCTAACACTTTCTGGTATATTTCACTTATCATTTTACTCTGTTAGTTCATATTTACTATTTATTACTTATCTTTTTTTGCTCCCACATTCTGTATCTCTTACTACATAAGCTTTTTCTCCTTCTTGTCCCCCTGTCAGACTGATTCTAACAATCCAAAATCTAAAATCGAGTAACTCCTGCTATAGAATAGTAAACAGACCTGATATACATTACTAACTAAGCGTAATTCCCCATGACCACTAAACGCCATTACCATATTATTACCTTCGGTTGTCAAATGAATAAAGCTGACTCCGAGCGCATGGCTGGTATATTAGAAGACATGGGCTTTGAGTGGTCAGAAGACCCAAATCAAGCAAATGTAATCCTTTATAATACTTGCACCATTCGGGATAATGCGGAACAAAAGGTATATTCTTATTTAGGTAGACAAGCCAAACGCAAACATGAACAACCTGATTTAACTTTAGTAGTTGCTGGTTGTGTCGCCCAACAAGAAGGAGAAGCACTCTTGCGGCGTGTACCAGAATTGGATTTAGTCATGGGTCCACAACACGCTAACCGCCTCAAGGATTTGCTAGAATCTGTTTTTGAAGGTAATCAAGTTGTGGCGACAGAAGCAGTTCACATTTTTGAAGATATCACTCAACCCCGTCGAGATAGTCAAGTAACTGCTTGGGTGAATGTCATCTATGGTTGCAATGAACGTTGTACATATTGTGTAGTTCCGAATGTGCGTGGTGTGGAACAGTCCCGTACACCGGCAGCTATTCGCGCCGAAATTGAGGAGTTAGCTAAACAAGGTTACAAGGAAATCACCCTTCTGGGTCAAAATATTGACGCTTATGGTCGAGATTTACCCGGTTCTACTCCTGAAGGTCGTCACCTGCACACCTTGACAGATTTACTCTATTATGTTCATGACGTACCAGGAATTGAACGGATTAGATTTGCTACTAGCCACCCCCGTTACTTTACTGAAAGACTAATTAAAGCCTGTGCTGATTTGCCCAAGGTGTGCGAACATTTTCATATTCCTTTTCAATCTGGAGATAATGAGATTTTAAAGGCCATGTCACGGGGTTATACTCACGAAAAATATCGCCGCATTATTGATACTGTTCGCCAGTATATGCCAGATGCTTCTATTAGTGCTGATGCTATTGTTGGGTTTCCTGGGGAAACGGAAGCACAATTTGAAAATACTTTGAAATTGGTGGAAGATATCGGTTTTGATTTATTAAATACTGCTGCTTATTCTCCTCGTCCTGGTACACCTGCGGCTGTATGGGATAATCAACTGAGTGAAGAAGTGAAAAGCGACCGATTACAAAGATTAAATCACTTGGTTAATGTTAAAGCAGCCGAGCGATCGCAGCGTTACTTTGGTAGAATTGAAGAAGTATTAGTAGAAGACCAAAACAGCAAAGACCCAACCCAGGTTATGGGTAGAACAGGAGGAAATCGTCTCACCTTCTTTACAGGTGATATTAATCATCTCAAAGGGCAAATAGTCAAGGTCAAAATTACGGAAGTTCGCGCTTTTAGCTTAACTGGAGAACCCGTAGAAGTTCGTCAACCAGTTACAGTTTAAATTCTAACTAAAGGGTTTGAGGCGTTCTCAGGTGAAAAATTGCAAGATTTGACCCAGTGAGAACTCAAAACCTTGCACTTAATTTCTACACCAAGAAAAACTCTGGACTTACGCAAAATCTACTTCAAATACCGTCATTGCGACCTAAGGAAGCAATCTCAAACCCCTAGATTTCGTTAAAATCCGTAAGTCCTAAATAATAGTAGAAGGCAATAGTAAAACCCTTACTATAATTAAGGTTCATGGATAGATCATTTCCTAATCATCCTGGCTATAGCTATAATTTTATTTAATGTTACTAAATATACTTTTAGGTATTGATTTCTATGAAATAATCTATACCTAAATCAAACTCATTTATCAAAAGTCACACAAATCTAGAAATAATTAAGTTTTTAGCCACATTCTGTCATCTTATAGCAGAAGGCAAGAGGCAATAGTAAAACCCTTGCTGTGATTAGGTTTCAAGAATCAATTATGTCCTAATCATCCTGGCTACAGCTATACAAACTGAGGTTTTGTACTATTTGTTTCTCATCAAACTGTCCCTGCATTTACGGTAATTAGGAAAATAAAGAGGTGCAAAAATGAATGGCAGTAAAAGAATTGAAATTCGTAAATTAGATTCAATGACTGTAGGCATGGTTTCGTTTTACTCTTTAGCTAGTAGTGATCAAACTACCTTAGTTCATGTTTCTGGTAATTTTATAGATGATATGTTTGTCCATAGACATCAAACAGATCAATTATTAGTGGTGAAGGGACAAATTGTAATAACTACTCTGCACAACCGTGAATATCAATATACATTTTTGAGTGAAAAAGACCCAGCAATTATTACAATTCCTCCTGGAATATTGCATGGTGCAATCAATCTGAGTGAAGAACCTTGTATAGTTGTTAATGCTGTTTTACAACACGGGCAACCCGACGAAAAAGATTATCGTCCGGTGAAACCTCCTTTACCATACAACATAGATTGGGCTAAAAAATTATTTAGAGAACATAGTTTTTCTAATTGATTTATATAGCTGTAGGCAGGATAATTAGGACATTATGAATCCTTGAAACATATATATGACAAGGCTTTTCCTCCTGCCTCTGGTTACTGAGCGAAGTCGAAGTGCGACCTTGTGCCATAACATCAGCAATCCCTTTGTTAATCTCCAATTCCCAATAGCTGTTAAATCCCCTGTGCTTCAGCCGGGGGATAAGCTTAATGATTTGCAATTTTCTGATAAGGAATCAAAAATAATGAAAAGTATTGTAAGTGCTTACGAACAATTAATTACATATTTGGGAAAACAGGAGAAATATCTTTATCTATTTTCTGTGACCTGCGATGCACTGAGCTTGTCGAAGTGTCACCTTTCCTCAATGTGAAATTTATTTTTCATAACTGCTTATTAAGTAATAAAAGAACCTGATTTGTGATGACAAATGTTATTAATATACCCCAAATATGCTATAAGTTAGGCTAAGAAGAACTAATGATGTAATAATGACATAGACAAAATTTCGCTGTAAAAGGAAAGTGAAGAAAGAAATGATCACACGTAAAATAGGGATAGTAATTAGTATTAATAGCCCTAATTGAATAATTCCCCGTCGGCTACCTGCCAAAATCGCTTTTACTACACCTGTTAGGGAGCGAAACTCAGATGGTGTGCCTAGAAATACTTGATATTCAGCAGGTTCAGAGCCATGATTAATTAAGTACAATATACCTCCAAATAATACTATAGAACTAGCAGTTAAAACTCCATATTTAAGAAGGTTACTAAGTAAATATTCTAATTGTTTTTCACTTGCTGATTTTGTCAGTCTTTGATTACTAATAATTTCATGATGATGATTTATGTGTGCGGTATGATTGAGGCACTGTGCTTCTAGTTGTTGGATGTCAGAATCTTTTTCCTCTGATTCAAAAGTGGAGAGTCTAAGTTCTGTTTCAGCTTGTGTTGAGCAAGTCCACCGAAAACCAGAATTTAATTTATACATAATTATAAACCCCCTAGTAAGCTGTTGTAAACCATTTTTAATGCCATTACCACCAGTATAAGACTGAAGATAATTCTCAAAGTTTGGGTTTTAGCACCGGTTAAAATTCTTGCTCCCAAAAAAGCACCCGGTAAAACTCCTAACATGACAGGCATAGATAATCCAGGATCTATATATCCCCGACTTAAATAAACACCTGCTGAAGCTGCGGCTGTCACGCCAATCATAAAATTACTGGTGGTGGTGGAAACTTTAAAAGGGAGACCCATGGCCTGATCCATTGCTAATACCTTGAATGCTCCCGAACCAATACCCAATAAACCCGAAAGCATTCCTGCTATTAACATAATGCTAAAGCCAGCAGGTACGGAATTGACGTAATAAGGTATGACACCATTAGGAGTTGGGTAAGTACCATTTAGCTGGAGATATTCTGCTAAGGGATCGATGTAAACAATTTCTGTATGTTCTGGTCTGGGTCTTTGAGACAAATATGCTGAATAAATTAGAACAACTGCCAGAATAATTGTAAGGAATTTGACAGAGACAAAGGCAGCCATTAAAGCTCCAATAATTGCACCAATGGTTGTGGATACTTCCAGAAACATTCCTAACCGGAGATTAGTAAAGCCTTTTTTGATGTAAGTAGAAGCTGAACCTAAAGAGGTGGCAATGACTGATACAAGTGATGCACCAACGGCATAGCGAATATCAACACCAAAAACGGAAGTTAATAGAGGAACTATGACAACTCCACCACCTAAACCTGTTAATGATCCCACTAAGCCAGCACTAAATGATCCCAGCCAAACTAATAAAGAGAATGCTAATATGCTCAATTTTTTTTCCTCTTAGTAAAAATATGTTCGTAGTTATTTCTCGATTTCGCTATTTCCCTATTGGTACTGTCACTTGAAACGATGATCATATTGAGTGAAAAGATGAGCGATCGCTTAGTTATGAGTTAACTTATATGCAATGTAGCATAATACTCCGATCAACAGAAAAAACCTCAAAATAACTAAAAGACTCTGCCAATTACTGCTGGTAAATATCGGCACGCAAATACTTATGTTATCCGTGTCATCAGCAAAAGTAATCGCTGGTAAACTCAAGCCTCCTGCCTTCTGCTATAAATTAGAAATTATTCGTACAACCATAATTAAAAATTACCTGCTACCGATTTAATCATGTTAAAAGTACCTCGTTCATACATAATAAATAACCCCAAACCAATTAACACGAATGGGACTATAGCCTTACCATAACGACTTAAAATATAACCAATAGTAGCTTGACAACTTAATAAATAAGCAATGCCACACCAAACCCCTACCATAACAAAGAAAACAGTCAAAATAATTCCTAAACTGCCAAGACTTTGACCAGCAAATAGAGGTATGTAAATACTAATATTATCACCACCATTAGCAACTGTCACAGCCGCGACTTTATAAGTATTTGGGTGGAGAATACTCAATAAGAAAGAAAATATCGGATTAGGATGTGATGACTCTACAAAATCAGTATTGACAATCTGAACTTCTGCATTTTCTTGTTCCCGATTTAGTAATTGTTTAATACCAATACCTATGGGTAATAGTCCTAATAATCCGATTAATTCTCGCTTGATAACTAAGCCACCAAAAAACCCCGGTAAGCTGAGGATAATAATTGCGGCTAACCCCAGAGATTGACCAATTAAAATATGTCTACGGCGGAAATTATTGTCTATCTGTGAAAAAAACAGTAGCAGAATAATGATATCGTCAATATTAGTAGCTGCAAAAGCAATGATGCCTTGAGTAATAGCAGTAATCAAACTATTGATCATATTATTTTATAATATAAGATTTATTAACATACTAAATTTTAATTCTTTTATCGCATCTAAAAATATATATTCTTAATACCAATTTTATGTGAAGGTGCTTATGTTTATTACCACCCGGCGTTGCCGTCCTCCTTTACAAAGCTACCGCCCCCTAACTCCCAATTCTGGGGAAAAGTGTTTTCAAAGTCTCCCAAAGTTGGGGGATTTAGTGGGAAAAACAAGCTCAAACACAGATAGGTAGGACTTGTGTGTACAGCGTAGCCTTATAAGGAGGGTATTTTTGTGTGTATCTTCATACAGTATTGGTATAACCTAAAACTTTATATCTTTTATTGAGTGAGTTTTATTACAGTATTATTACAGTGAGGAATACCTCACTTTTTTATGGGTATGCACACCAAAAAAATATTTGCAAGTTTCCTTAACAATCTGTTATGTTTATTTACATAAGATTACAAAAATAAACACCGAGGTTCTCAAAATGACTATTTTAATCTCTCTATTTGTTGTTGGTTGGGTTGCTGTTTCCGTAATTGGTTCTTTAGCTTACTTCATGGGTGAACAAAGCAAGCCTATCCACGAACGCAACTGGGCTTCTGAAAGTTTTGAAAATTTAGCTAAATCTATTACTGGTGTAGATATAGACTATACCCAACGTGTACCAGCCTATGCGCTTGATGCTTACGCCAGCCGTAATTTACCAAGATAGTATTTAAGTTGAATGTTGGGAAAATTGAATACTAACTCATTTGTAGAGATGTTCTATGTAGCGTCTCTGCAATTTTTGCTCAGAAAAAATCCAAAATCCGCTTGTTTGTCAGATTTCCCTTTCTGATATGTCTGAATAATATAGCTGTAGCGAGGATGATTAGGACATAATTGATCCTTGAAACCTAATTATAGCAAGGGTTATACTATTGGGTTTTCCCTTTTTCTTTCTACTATATAGTCTGTGGTCTGAGTCTTCAATTTTGAGCAAAAGACTTTTTCAGGACAGTCTAAATCCAAAAAAGGTTGATTTATCTGCTGTTTCCAGGATCAAAATCAAATTAACAAAAATAAATATATGACAGGTTGTCATATTTGGCATGGATTGTATTTAAAATGAGAACAGAAAAATAAAAAGTATATATCAGGAGAGAATCATGAAATTAATTGTGGCTAGTTGGAGACGCTTAACCCTAACAGTGTTGACTGTTCTTTTAGTTGTTAGCAGCTTTGCTGTTTTCACTCCTACCGCTTCTGCTGAAACCTACACCATCAAATTGGGTAGTGACAAAGGATTATTACAATTTCAGCCTAGCAAGTTGACTATTAAGCCTGGTGATACAATTGAATGGCTTAACAATAAAGTTCCTCCCCACAACGTTGTATTTGACCCTGCTAAAAACCCCACTAAAGATAAAGACTTAGCAGTATCTTTGTCTCATACTAAATTACAGTTAAATCCTGGTCAAAAAGTTACAACTACTTTCTCCGCAGACGCACCTGCTGGTGAATATGTATTTTACTGCGCTCCTCACCATGGTGCTGGTATGACGGGAAAAATCACTGTTGAAAGCTAATATTTGGCTATTAACTGTACTTTTGGTAGTGAACACTACTCTAGCAGCAATAATTTATCGGGGTTTAGCAGTGCTAGACCCCTAAATTTTGGAAATTTATAGCAGATTAAACTTCAAGGACAGTCAGAATCACGGATTAGACGGATTAAAGGATTTCACAGATTAAAATGCAATTTTGAAAATTACCTTATAAAATTGGTGTACCTCTTTTACTTCAAAAGTGCTGTAAATAACAAATAGAAAATTTTTGATGTATGGCTTTTTACGTCAAGTTTCTATCTGTTTCGAGTATACAGCAGGTTGCGTAGTTAGGAGGTACAAAATCTAAGTTGAACCCTATACACAAAGACAGTTTTACTCCTGACTCCTGAATTCTGCTGTAAGAATATACATCAAATACATAATTCATTTAAATTCTTTTTGATCTTGTAATTTCTTAACTAGAATATGTACTTTTGTGGATGGGTTTGTACATCCATCAGCATTAGGATGTTTTTGTTCTAGTTTGATAGAATGATTTATTGCAGTTTCTTGATATGGTTGAAATTTTGCATATAGAAATTTATCACTTTTATCATAATTGTCTCCTGGTTTGAGAATACCCGCTTTTCTCATTTCTCCTTCTAGTTTTGGAGATAATTCTTTGTAACTACTAAACGGACTTGTGGTGTAGCAATAATGTAGTAAAAACCAAAATTCAAAACAGGGTATTGATGTTATAGATTCAAAATTATATTCTTTTGCTGTGGTGAGAGCTTTTCTATATTTCTCTGGTTTATTATCATCATCAAATACACAAAATACTTGATCATATTGTTTTTGTTGATATAGCTCATAAGCTGTATTTACAATCTTTAAAGGATCTCCACCATCAGCGTCAACCATTTAATCTGACAGGGGGACAAGAAGGAGAAAAAGCTTATGTAGTAAGAGATACAGAATGTGGGAGCAAAAAAAGATAAGTAATAAATAGTAAATATGAACTAACAGAGTAAAATGATAAGTGAAATATACCAGAAAGTGTTAGA
>JBJTUF010000273.1:0-4150 GCA_046080565.1 Cuspidothrix sp.
GAAAATATAATTAGCAATTGGTATGAAGTACAGAGGACTCTGTTTACTTCTGTTGTGCGTGAGCATATTTTTGCCACCCTTCGCAAGGATACCATTATCTAGACCACATAGATGATATTTTTTGTCAATGCGTAAGTCCTAGTATTTTCTATCCTAAATCCTCATGTTAACAACTATATCCATCTCCAGTCATGGGAAAATTATAATCAGCAGCTATGGCATAATTATGATCACCCCTAGTTTCTAAATCAAGAACCTCAATCACTTTATGATAAATATCTTCCGCTTGTTGGCGTGAATCACCAATACTGGTTAATCCTAATTTACCAAACTGAGATAGACAACCCATAAGATGAAATACTGAACCTGTTTCCGTCCCACTATCAAAATGTAGCCTATGGTGGGCAATAATATCCATTAAGTCATTTGGTAATAATCCTTTATAAATATCTTTTTGTAAATTATCAGTGGCAATATAATATTTAGGTCTACCTTGCTGACTATAAAATAAGCCATCCTCAAAATTATAATGGCCATTAGTTAATAATTTTAAGGTCATAAATGGGTGAGTTGTTCCTCCTTTGCGGAGATTAATTTCAATCCCTTGAATATTCCATTTATGATTACCTTCGTCTACAGTGACAAAATCCAGGGCAAATCTTTCTAAAGCACCTTTTTCGGCTAATTTTTCGCCAACTCTTAAACCTAAATCTTGTAATTGACAGCGATACTTTTCATCCGCAGGAAAGCGACAACCTATATAAATTTGTCCATCAGGTCCGCCTAAAATTTGGTCATGGGTAGAAAGAATTTCTACTTCTCCAGTGGGTGTAATTCTACCTTGAACACTGGGAGAATATTTAATTTCGCCTTCTATAAAAGCTTCGGCAATTGCACCTAATTCAGGAATACGTTGAGAAAAGTTTTCCCAGGTTTCTTGTATAGATTGAAAACGTAAATTAGGAAAACTATTCTTAATTGCCGTTACTCTTTGAAGATGATCAGCTTTATCTGGGGCAAAATCCATGATTTTTCTTAAATCTAATAGTGCATTGCCTTCACCTGAAAAACCTTCATTTAACTTAATGACTATTCTTTTTAATGTTGGTTGACGTTCCCATAAATCAGCCGCAACATTAGCTAAATCTTCAGAAGTTTTGACTAATTCGCTACCATCTGGAAAAGGAATAACACTTTCTTTAAAAATTTGTCTACTGCCACTTTTTGTTCCCCAAATTTGTAAATCTGGCGCAGCAGCATATAAAGGTACACCCAGTTTTAAAGATAATTCTGCTTCCCAAAATGTGGAATTATAACAAACCATAAAAGCTTTATCTAATCGCAAAGCTTTGTGAATTCTTTCTAATAATCGAGGACGTTCTAAAATCTTTTTGCTGAGAGGTTTTAAAGAAGCATCGTATGTAGAAAGTAATAATAACCGATGACGTGCATGGGAAAAGGGAATACCAGGAAGTAATTGCAAATAATAATCAATGATGCTGGGATGCAATGGCATTGATGTGACATAAATTAATCTAGTTCGAGGATTGCGTAACCGAATTAAGGAAAAAAGTAATCTTTCTTCATAATGTTCACAACCTTCTACTTTAAGTAATTCTCGCTGATCTATGCTCAAAGAGGGAATAATTAAAATATCCGCTTCGCTATTGTCAAATAACTCGCTTGTTTTCCAGCGATCGCGTAAACTTAATTGTAAACTCCGAAATTGATCAATTTCTTGCCGATCATCAATATCCATATTCCCATCCCCATATCCTACCCAAAAGATTTTGTTATCTAAATATATATCCCAAGCAAGAGTACAAAAATACATTGTTAATGTATCTTTTTGTAAATCAAAAGCTTTATTTTTCTTTGTAGAGAAGTTCTGATAGATGATCTCTCACAAATTTATTTAGCGCGTCATCACATAGAATTGAGCTAATTATCTAGCTTCCATTTATGAATAGACACAATTTTAATTATGTGGGGTTTTCTTGTGTCAACCTAATACACAGAAAAATTAAATATATTCGGTTTCACTTCGTTCTACCCAACCTACATTTATAATTCAAAAATATTCATTTTTAATCCTCTGTTGTGCCAAATTTACAACTCATAAAAATTGCAATTTGTCAATTCTTTCACAAAACAATATTATTTAAAGCTTGATAACTGCGTGTAGTGTCACCACAACCTAGAACAATCGGAGCAGAATAAAAATCAACTTATTGATTGATTTTATCCTCAAAAATGCTAAAATATATAGAAAAAGAGACTTGTACTAGTACACAACGGCGTAAGTCAATCAACCATTAAAAATTTGACAAAAGCTTGTGTAATCTGCTTTTTTAATTTTTAATTTTTAATTTTTAATTCCGCACTGCGGTACTAGCTTCGGTCTCAACAGCAAAGGTTTAGCAATGTTTACTTCATCAGAAACTCCTATAATTGCAGCCATTGTGCTGATAGCCTCCGGCATTTTAGGCTGGGGCTTTTATCGCGCCAGACCTTTTGGTAAACTGGGTATCCTAGCCTGGTTACAATCAGTCGTCTTAATGACTCCCTGGTTGTTATTCTTTGGATTATTTGCTGCCGGCATTTATATCAATATCGTCGGCATACTTTTCTTAGTGGTAGGTTCTGCTGGTTTGTATATTTTCTTAGGCAGAAAATTAAGGGCTGCCGGTCAAGATGCTATTCTCAAGCAAAGAGCAACAGAACGACTGGCCTCTGAAGGTTTAAGCGAAGGGGATAAAACCAATCCAGTCATCGTCGCAGAACTGAAATTAGAACCAACCCCCATACCTGAAGCAGATTTAAGTCTAATTAAAGGCATTTTTGGCGTTGAAACATTTTTTGCCACAGAAACCATTCCCTACCAAGAGGGAGTAGTTTTTAAAGGTAACTTGCGAGGTGAACCCGAAACAGTTCACAACCGACTCACACAAAGTCTAGAAGCACGATTAGAGGATAAATATCGGCTGTTTTTAGTAGAAAATACTGACGGCAAACCTGTAGTTATTGTTTTACCTAGCCGTACTGATCCCCGTCCAGCACAGCTAGGACAAAAAGTTTTTGCCTTAATTTTGTTGATAGCAACCATCGCTACAACTTTAGAAGTCGGGGGTTTATTGCAAAATTTCGATTTATTTAGTAACCCCGAACGGGTTGCAGAAGCTTTACCTATTGGTTTAGGTTTATCGGCAATTTTGTTATCTCATGAAATTGGACATTGGTTATTAGCACGTCGTCATCAAGTCAAGTTAAGTTGGCCGTTCTTTTTACCAGCAGTACAAATTGGTTCTTTTGGCGCAATTACTAGGTTTGAATCCCTTGTACCTAGCCGCAAAGCATTATTTGATATTGCTTTAGCAGGCCCAGCTTTTGGAGGAATTACCTCCTTATT
Source organism: Cuspidothrix sp. (assembly GCA_046080565.1). Taxonomy (GTDB): domain Bacteria; phylum Cyanobacteriota; class Cyanobacteriia; order Cyanobacteriales; family Nostocaceae; genus Cuspidothrix. The sequence continues at coordinate 3,410 of JBJTUF010000273.1, forward strand.
ATTGCTAGTAATTGGCTTATTACTTTCCCATCCAGGTAGTTTATTTCAATTACCCAATCAGTTTTTCCAAGGTTCAATTTTAGTCGGTAGTTTGGCACGGGTTGTCCTTGGTTCGGCTTTACATTCTCCTGTAGTGAATATTCATCCTTTAGTAATTATTGGTTGGTTAGGATTAGTCATAACTGCTTTGAATTTAATGCCGGCTGGCCAACTAGATGGCGGGAGAATTGTACAAGCAATTTATGGACGCAAAACCGCAGGAAGAACCACTTTTGCCACAATAGTTTTATTGGCTATTGTATCTTTAGGTAATCCTTTAGCCATGTATTGGGCAATTGTGATTTTGTTTTTACAAAGAGACTTAGAACGGCCTAGCTTAAATGAAATCTCTGAACCAGATGATGCTAGGGCAGCTTTATGTCTTTTGGCTTTGTTTTTAATGATTACTACTCTTTTACCTTTAACTCCTGCTTTGGCTGGACGCTTGGGTATTGGTAGTTAGGCAATCAGTATATAATCTCTTTCCCATTGTGTGGAAACCAACTACATAAGACTCTGCCTTTTGTTGAGGCGGAGTCACAAACTACTGATACATAATTAAATATAGGACTCTTATTTGATTTTTGAAAAGAATTTAGGTATTGTAGGGTGCGTCAGACTGCATAAATTCTATCAATAAACAGATTTGTCATCTCTGACGCACCCTACGTATCGTTTCATAAATCAAATATTATTCCTATA
>JBJTUF010000274.1:0-8939 GCA_046080565.1 Cuspidothrix sp.
TCTAACACTTTCTGGTATATTTCACTTATCATTTTACTCTGTTAGTTCATATTTACTATTTATTACTTATCTTTTTTTGCTCCCACATTCTGTATCTCTTACTACATAAGCTTTTTCTCCTTCTTGTCCCCCTGTCAGATAGATTTGGCAATTACACCAGCTAATAGTCCTAAAATTATCCAAGTAATAATATTCATTGATTTATCGCCTCAAAAATTCAACTCATGCAATGTCAAATTTATCAAAGCTTAATATTATTTATTTCTACCTAATGACATAAACTATATAAGTCAAAAGGTATGTAGTTGGATTATTTTCATAAATTCTAACTACATACCAATGCTAGTTGAATTAAATAGCGCGAGAGAATTTTGTTTCTCTAGTTCTTGTATGAGTATCGAAGAGAACGGCAATATTTCTTACTAGCAATCTACCAATATCAGTAATGTGAATTTCATCATCGAATACATTCACTAATCCATCATTTTGTAGTGGTTGCAATTCTTGGAGTTCATAGCCGAAATATTGATCGAAATTGATATGATATTTTTCCTCAATCTCTGATTTATTGAGGCGAAAGTGAGACATAATTGACATAATTACGTCTCTTCTAATAATATCATCTTGGGAGAGTTTAATACCTTTACTTGTAGGAATCACACCTGCTGCTACCGCTTTGTAATAATCCTTTAATTCCTTATAATTTTGGGCGTAGGCATCTTCCAACATACTAATAGACGTTGCACCAAAACCAAATAATTCTGTTTCGGCGTGGGTAGTGTAACCTTGGAAATTACGTTTTAGTGTGCCATGACGTTGAGCGATCGCTAATTCATTGTTATTTTTAGCAAAATGATCCATCCCAATAAATAGATACTCATTACTAGTTAATTCCTCAATCGTCATTTTGAGAATATCTAACTTTTCTTGCGCTCCTGGTAATGCTTCTAGGGGAATCATTTTTTGTACAGGTTTAATCCAAGGCACATAGGCAAAATTAAACACTACAATTCTATCAGCATCTAAAGCCATTGTCTTGTGTAATGTTTCCCTAAAAGTTTCTAGAGTTTGATAAGGTAAACCATAAATTAAGTCTACATTTACACTATCAAATTCAGCTTCTTTAATCCAACCCATGACATCAAAAAGTAGTTCTTCTGGTTGTATTCGATTCACTGCTTTTTGTACTTCTGGGTGAAAATCTTGAATGCCAAAACTAATCCGATTAAAGCCAATATCCCTCAAAAATAAGATATAATCTCTATTCACATAGCGGGGATTAATTTCAATAGATACTTCTGCATCTGAAGCTATTTGGAAATGACGAGTAATACTTTTCCACAGGAATTCTACTTGATCAAGTTCTAAATAATTCGGTGTCCCTCCACCCCAATGAATCTGAAGTACCTTTCTATCACGGTCAATTAAAGCCGAAGTATTTTTGATTTCCTGTGCTAAATGTTCCAGATACGGTATAGCCATATTTTTATTATTAGTAATTACCGTATTGCAACCGCAAAAATAACAAGCACTTTGACAAAAAGGAATATGGAAATACAAAGATAGGGGAGTTTCTCGATAATTGGAAGCGGTAATCGCTGTTTGGAAATCTGTGGCAGTGAAATTTTCAGTTAATTCTGTTGCTGGTGGGTAACTTGTATATCTGGGAGCGCGAGTGTCATACTTTTGAATTAGATCAAAATCAAACTTAACTCCAGGTAATAGAAAAACCATCAAAGCCTCCAATAGGTGTGAGTATATGTCCTTGTATTTGGGAAGAATTGCAATTAATTTTCCCAATTTAATGTTGTAATTTAGGATTTAGCAAATAGGATAAATATATCCTATTTGTTTGTAGTTAGTATTATTTTTTTAACGAACCACTTCAGGCGCAGAGATCGCAGAGGAAGAGAAGAAATAGATGTTTACATCTTGTTTGAGATTTTTATATAATTCATCATTGCCAAAGTTAATTGGGTGATGAATTATATTTTTGTAAATTGTGCAGAGATTTAAACTAAATCATTGTAAGTGGCACGACCCATGGCTTGTATTAAAATGCTTTCTAACTCTTGAAGCATCTGCATATTGAGTTTGAAAGCATGGTTAGCTTCTGCTACAATTTTGTCAGTGGTTGTATCATCAACTGGAACTTTATCTAATGCTTGACGATACTTTTCTTTAAAGGCCTGTTTATCTGGAATTTGTTGGAAATTGTAAAAGGAAGTTCCTTCATATCCAGAAAGTTTTAAGGCTGACTGAGCAATTTTTTGTAGCATTTGTCCACCGGAAAGATCGCCCAAATAACGAGTATAGGAATGAGCTAACAATAGTGTGGGTTCATGGGCAGAAATTTGTTGAATTCGCGCAATATAAGTTTGAGCAGCAGGTGAAGGTGTAATGCGCTTGTGCCAGTGATTCCCATAATAAAATAACATATCTTGTTCTAGTGAAGATTGGCGATTTAGTTCAGGAAAATAAATCAAACTAATTACAGGATGTTGTTTGTGTTTTTCAATTGCTGTTTCTAGTTCACTATAAACAAAATAGAAATTCCTCAACAATTGAATAAAACAATCTTTATCTACAACTCCTTTAACAAAACACTTCATAAAGCCCATGTTTTCTGAATCTGTATGTGCTTGTTGTGTTCCCACACGCAGTTTCATGGCCAAATTATTACTCATGTTTACTTCCTTATTGTTTACAGATTACATTTCTCAAAATTCACCGACTTGTTTATCAATCCTGTGCCGATATAATCAAAGAAAAATGCTATTCTAGTTACATAACTTTTGCAGCGCGTAATTTATCCAGCACAAATTACTACCGATGCAGATTTCGGCTATTTTTACGACTCCCACAATTATTTAACTATTATTCTTTTTATAAATATAGAGATATTCATATTTATTTATAGTTTCATAAATACATTTGGTTCGTAAATAGGTATTTTGACTTGCGAAAATTGCAGATAATTCAGTAATTTTGTAAGAATTAGTTTCAATAATTTAACTGATGACTAATAACAAATATTTATGCTTATATAATTTTAAGGCAGACAATGGCAAAGGAACTACTTATGGTTAAGTCGTTGGATAAACCACCAGTTGAGTTACAGAAATCAGGTGTCAAAGTACCAGTTCAAGAAACATTATTAACTCCCCGTTTTTATACCACTGATTTTGATACAGTGGCAAAAATGGATATTTCTGGCTATGAACCTGAATTAAGGGCAATAATTGATGAACTGAAGACTGATTATAACCGTCATCACTTTATCCGAGATGACGAATTTAAGCAAAGTTGGGATCACATTGTTGGTGAAAAACGACTTGCTTTTATTGACTTTTTAGAACGTTCTTGTACTTCGGAATTTTCCGGGTTTTTACTGTTTAAAGAATTATCTCGTCGTCTTAAAGAGAATAACCCTTTGCTATCAGAAGCATTTGGTTATTTAGCACGAGATGAAGCCCGTCATGCGGGATTTTTAAATAAGTCAATGGCAGATTTTAATCTTTCCCTTGACTTGAGTTATTTGACTAAAAATCGTACCTACACTTTTTTCCCTATTGAGTGGGTTATTTATACAGTTTACCTATCAGAAAAAATAGGTTATTGGCGTTACATTTTAGTATTTCGCCATATCGAAAAACATCCAGAATTTCAGTTTTACCCATTATTTCGTAAATTTGAAAGCTGGTGTCAAGATGAGAATAGACATGGTGATTTTTTCAAAGCTTTGTTACGTTCTCAACCCCAGTTATGGAATAATTGGAAATCTCGTTTATGGGTGCGGTTTTTCCTTTTAACTGTATTTGCAACTCACACGATGACAGTATTTGAACGGGGCAATTTCTATGAAATATTAGGTATTCATCCCCGTAAATACAATACTCAGGTAATTGAGGAAACTAATAAAACCTCAGCAAGAGCATTTCCTTTAATTTTAAATACCAATCATCCCTATTTCTTCTGGTATTTAGAACAATGTGCGGTCTATAATCAGAAAATCATTGATCTCAACAAAGTCAATGATTGGGCAATTGTGAAATTTTTCCAAAAGATTCCCTTAATGTTCATGATTTTTTGGTATATGTTGAAACTGTTTCTGATTAAACCCATAGAAACAGAATCAACTCGTCAACAAGTTTGTTAATTAATTAGGTGACAGGTGATAGGTAACAGGTGACAGGTAACAGTTAAAAGATAATAGGGAATAATTAATTACCAATCACCAATTACCAATCACCTTATTTTTGACTCTTTAATTGAAATGGAGTATATTTTCCTCCCAGAGCTTCAACGATAGCGCGGGTATTTGCTACCATCATCTTTATATAAGTATCGCCATCACTACCTTTTGCACCAAGAGAATCAGAATAAAGAGACGTTGGTGCTAATTTTACACCTGCTTCTTGGGCGACTGTTTTAATTAAAGCTGGGTTAATGGTTGTTTCGGCAAATATGGCAGGAACACCTATTTTTTGAATTGATTGAACTAACTTTTTCACTGTTTGGGCGCTTGGTTGTTCTTCTGTACTAATGCCAATTAAAGTTCCAGCGATAGGAATTTTATAAGTATTTCCATAATATTGAAAAGCATCGTGAGTAGTGATTAATTTTCTTTTATCTGGGGGAATTGTTTGGATTTGTTGAGTAATCCAAATATGTAACTGCTGCAATTCATCAATTAGCTTATCGGCATTTTTAGTAAATTGATTTTTATCCTCTGGTGACAAATCAATTAAACCATCTCGAATGGCTTGCACCATGGTAATAACATTTTCTGCACTGCCCCAAACGTGAGGATCTGGGACAATTTCCCCTTTACCTTTATCTAATTTTAAGGATTTAACAACTTCCCCCACAGGGATTTTTTTGACTTTCCCACCAGCAGCATTCATTAACTTAATAAGTCCTGGTTCTAAGTTGTAACCGTTATACAAAATCAAGTTAGCTTTTTCCAAAACTCGACTATCTGCGGGTACAGGTTCGTACACATGAGGATCTGTACCTGGTTTGAGAATACCCGTAATTTGTACTTCTTCTCCACCAATTTCTTCAGCTAAATCAGTAATAATGGTACTTGTTGTTACAACTTGTGGCTGGGTATTTGTCTGGGGTTGGGAGTTGGAAGTACAACCCATTAAGGCCAAAGATAAGAATATTCCTAGACCAAGGGAATTGAGTAAAGAGAACCTAACCCCCAACCCCTTCCTTACTACAGAAGGGGAGTAAGAATAAAAGTCTCTCTCCTCACAGGGGAGAGGTTTGGAGAAGGGTTTCAGTAATAGGTGATACGTTGTATTAAACATTAGTTTCATTTATCTCAGTGATTACTTCTAATTATATATATTTTCATATTTCTCTCATTTTTATAGTAAACTCAAAAAATAAGTATTTTAACTAGGGTTATGCAAAACGTTTCTTTTTACCAAAAATTTAATCTAGCATCCAAAAATCAAGCAGATATACTTATACAAATTATCAAACCCATTGATATGAATTCCTCAGCAAGCATTAACGTTACTCATGTAGGTGTACATTACCGCGCCCAAGAAGCATTAAGAGACGTTAACTGCATAATTAAACCAGGAAAAATAACAGGAATTTTTGGGCCTAATGGTGCAGGTAAAAGTACATTAATGAAAGCTATTTTGGGATTAGTTCCCATGAATACTGGTCAAGTTTTATACAAAAATCAACCTTTAATGCAGCAACTAGACAAAGTTGCTTATGTACCGCAACGTAGTCAAATTGACTGGAATTATCCCGCTACTGTATGGGATGTGGTGATGATGGGGCGTGTAAAAAAAACAGGTTGGTTACGTAGTTTCTCAACAGTTAGCCGCCAAATTGCTAAACAAGCATTAGAAAAAGTGGGAATAGGAGAATTAAAAAATCGTCCCATTGGTGAACTTTCAGGGGGACAACAACAACGGGTATTTTTAGCTAGGGCGTTAACTCAAGAAGCAGAAATATTTTGTTTTGATGAACCTTTTGTGGGGATAGATCAAAAAACCCAAGCTATTATGTTTGAAGTCTTTCAAGAACTAGCAAAAAATAATAAAATTGTCCTAGTAGTTAATCATGACTTAGGCGAATCAATCACCAACTTTGATGATTTAATCTTACTCAACTGTGAATTAATCGCTACAGGTTCACGCCAACAAGTTTTAATAGAAGAAAACTTAAATCGTGCTTATAGTGGCAAAGTTATGTACTTTTCTGATGCAGCATAATAAATGCTAATAGCAAGTTAAAATGAAGGTGCATAGAATAAAAATTCAAGAATAATTGAACGCAGATAAACGTGGATGAATTAATATATTTTATAATTCAACACAATTCAGTTAAGAATTTTTCTTATCTTGTCTCTGTGTCTCTGCGGTTCGTTTTAAAAAGAATTTTTAGGCTTAACTGAATTGTCGTATTTTATAATTCTGTGCAGCATCATATAAAATAGGTATTTTCTTCCTCTCTTCTTCGTGCCTTCGTGGTTTATTTTATCTATGTTTCAAGCACTAATAGAACCGTTGCAATATGGCTTCATGCAACGTTCATTAATCATTGCCATATTAGTAGGATTATTGTGTGCCATTGTTGGTAGTTATTTGATGGTACAACGCCTGGCATTGCTGGGTGATGCTATTAGTCATTCAGTATTACCAGGATTAGCGATCGCCTTTATGATCGGTGCTAATATATTTGTAGGGGCGTTTATTGCTGGTGTTTTGAGTACAATGGCCATAGCGATAATTAAAACCCGATCTCCCATTAAAGAAGATGCAGCCATGGGCATAGTTTTCTCCGCCTTTTTTGCCCTTGGTGTCACCTTAATTACAGTAATTCAAAAAGATAATAAAATTGATTTGAATCATTTTCTTTTTGGCAACATTTTGGGTGTAACTGGCGACGAAGTAAGAGACACAGCTATTATTTCCGCTATTGTTTTAATAGTGATTTTTCTATTATATAAAGAACTTTTATTTTACACCTTTGACCCTTTAGGTGCGCAAGCTGCGGGTTTACCAGTTAATCGTTTAAACTTTGGTTTAATGTTGTTAATTGCTTTAACAATTGTTGCTAGTATGAAAGCTGTGGGAGTAATTTTAGTATTATCACTTTTAATTACTCCAGGGGCAACTGCTTATTTATTGGTAAAAAGGTTACATGAAGTGATGATTTTAGGGGCGGTAATTGGGGTAATTTCTAGTATTAGCGGAATGTATCTCAGTTACTTTTATAATTTACCTTCTGGTCCAGCGATTGTGTTAGTAGTTTCGGGTTTATTTACGTTGGCTTTGTTCTTTAGTCCTCGACATGGTATTTTGATATCTAGGAGGATGTTTTGAAAGTCTGATTAGGTGATATTAATTTGACAAAAGTATTAAACACTGTTAAAATACACCAAAGTATTTTTTGCAGGTGTATATTTTTGCGTCCACAAGAGATTAAGAAACCACAAGAGATTAAGGAACAACTCAAATTATTAATTGAGGAAGCATCAACCATAGATCCCAGTTTAGCAATTAAGTTAAACCAGATTAATAATTGGATTAAAGATGTTAGACCTGGTACATTAATGTCTAAACGTTTTGTTCTTTTGTTTTTACAACAATTTATTCAAGATACAGAAATTAGACTTGATATAAACCGTTTAACTTCTGAAGCAGAAAGACAAGACTTTTATGAATCAATGACACCTCCTGAAAGATACTGGTATGGTGAATTGTTTCCTAGATGGTTAAGTAAAAATGACCCCAAATTTCATATTTGGAGAAAAAAATTAATGTCTGGTGAGTTCAATCAGGAGGATGAAAAATTAATTAATTTGATTGCTGATGTGATTAAACTGAATGGTGGTCAAGCCTTACAACGCTATATTATAGACTTATCTATGGCAAGTGATATAATAGTTAGTAGTATTCAAGAACAACCCCTTTGTATTCAACTAACTAGCCAATCTCAAGAATTTACACAAGCAAAATCTGATGATTGGGAAAATACTTTGATTTCTTGGGGAATAGCAAGAGGATTATTTTTAAGTTTTAATCCTGGTGAAAGTGATTTCATCAATCAGATAGTTAGTTTAGCACTAGATAAGAGTGATAATTTGAACAATGGTATTTATCAAAAAATAAATTTATAGTGTTTGGTTAGTTTGATTGTGTATAGCAAAAATTCTCACAGAGGTAATTATGATTAACCAAGAAATTACTGAAAGTCAAAAAAGACTAGAACAGTTTTTACAGCATTTAGAAGCAGCCCGTCAATTAGAAGATGATATCAGAAAATATGGGTTAGAAGCGGCTGATTTATATTTTGAAAATATAGATAGTGATTGGTTGGAAACTTGGGGGGATGATGACAATGAACCGGGTTATATTGAGAAACTTACTACTTTCTTAGAAAGTGATGATGTGGTTGCGGTGAAGGTAAGAGAACGTTTACAGAATAAGTCTCTTGATGAAATTATTGGTGGTTTAGAATATTGTTTGAGTCAATTAACGGAGAATGATCGGATTTTTGCAGCTAAGGATTTTTTAGTTGGTGATGTTGTGGTTTCTGAAAATTGTCGCGCTTCTGGTAATAGTTCTATTAATGAGGTTGGATTGTTGGAATTAGCGGAAGATTTAATGGAGAAGTTAACGGAAATTTTAGGGTAATTTTTATTTAATCAAGGTGCAATAAATATGGCTAAGGGATTTGGTTACACAAAGAGAAACATAGGTAAAAATAGTAATAGCAACTATGTTATTTTTTTAATCAATGTATTAGATTTAGTCTCTAAATATCAGGGCTATTTCATTCTAAATAATTGCTTGAGAGTGGTAAGACCAAAAGAAGCAAATCTTTGTGCTTGAGCCATGTTTTTAAAGTCATGAGAACGGTAAAGATTTAGAGCTAAATTACGAGCTACAGCAAAAATTTGA
>JBJTUF010000275.1:0-16823 GCA_046080565.1 Cuspidothrix sp.
GATTTTATAGATAATTGTCGGGAATTAGTTAGAGAATTATTGAGATTATCTCCTAATAAGCGGAAGTATTATCAACGCGGTGAGAGAGCTATGAGGCTTATTCTGTCTGCATTTTAACTATTTTTGTCATCCCGTCAGGGAATATATTCATCTATCATATCATCTGGTTTGAGTTCAGCCATAAAAGTATCCCAAAATTTTGTAGGTACTTGAGGATATTGAGTTTTTAAGGTATTGAGTAATTGATTAATGATCACACGTGAAAGATTTCTTGAACCCGTAATATCTAATAACTTCTTAATATTATTGATTTTTTCTGTTTCTTGGTTTCTGTTTTTTGGTATGGTCGAATTAGCTGGAGTTTGGGCAAAAGCTGGTAAACTGATATTAGCTATCAGTGAAAGCATAATTGCGGAAATACAAAGTTTTATCTGCATTGATTTAAAATCTAATTCTGTATTTTCATTTTATAGCACTATTTATAGATACATGGGCAAAGTTCTTAATTTTCCTTAAACCATAATGCTAAACCTCCTCCTTTACCCCTAGCAGCAATCATATTTTCCGTAATTAGGAAGAATACGAAAAAAGGTAATTTAGCTATGGGTTTTTCATAAAAAATTTCTGATGAACCTTCACTATTTTTACCATCAGAAATAGGTTTATTAAAAATGACTTGATTGAAAAAGCTTAATTGCATTTGTAAAAAATCAAACGCTAAAATATTCTTTTTACCCAAAAATTTAGTTAATCCTGTTAATTTGAGTAAAATATATCCTAACTGAACTTGATTACTAATTTCTCCAATTTGACTTGTTTCTAAATTTTCCGAAAAGGTCAAATAAATATTTAAGAATTTTGGTACATATCTGCCAGCTTTTAAAATTATTCCTCCCTTTTTCCTCACTTTTTTAGTTCCCGTAGCAAAACATAACCGCCATTTACCATTCAAGTCAGAAAAATTATAATCAATTTTTTCATTTTTGGTATGGGTTTCTGCTTCTAATAAAGCATTGACTACTATTTCCCCTGTTGGTAGTTTTGTTCCTTCTTGGTAAGCATTAGCCGCTTGTGCTAAAACATTGATAAAATCCGATGTCATGGTTATATTATGTGTTTTTATGTTCAAGTTTATGGTGTGTTAGCGACAGCTTAACGCACCCTACATAAGTAAATGGACAGAATTAATTACACAATGTCATTGCGTTAGCGAAGCGTGGCGTTAGCAATATGGAAAGAAGTGAAATGACGAAATCTCAAGCCTTGTGATTGCTTCGCTTCTCTCGCAATGACTGTAAATATTTTTGTCCAACTGCTTATGTAAATCTAGATTTTAACAACTTTTAAAGTCTGCAAAGTTTCATCGGCACAACCGGTAATAAATCCCCCCTTATGTTTGATTTTTTGCAAATATTCTAAAGCTGTATTTGTAATTAATTCTCCTGGCATTAGTACAGGTATGCCTGGAGGATAGGGACAAACAATTTCCGCGCAAATTCGATTTTGTGTTTTCTCTACAGGTAAGGTTTCGCTATTAGCAAAAAATGCCTCACGGGGAGAAATAGACATAAAATAACTAAATATATTATTGTTTCTATCTTTACACGGTTGACATTCTGATGTCAAGAGGTGATTTTGATGAAATTTTTCACTAAGATTAAACAATGTCTGAATTAACTTTTGAATATCGCTTTCTGTGTTACCAATGCTAATAATAAAAATGAGATTTTCTAAAGATGAAAATTCAGGAGTTACACCCAAATTATTAATAAAATATTCAGCAATAAATCCGGTAATACCTAATTGGGAAACATTAATAGTTAAACGAGTTGGATCTAATGTCAAAAACCCGTAATTGTCATATTGAGGAAGTTTTAAAATAGATAAACCAGGAATTGTATTAATTTTATTTCTAGCTATATTTGCAAGTTCTAAAGTTTGAGAAAGGAGGTTTTTTCCATGTATTGCCATTTGCTGACGTGCAGCATCGAGAGAAGCTAAAAGAATAAAACTAGGACTGGTAGATTGAACTAACTGCAAAGCTTTATTGATTCTATTAATATCAATTCTTTTACATCGAATATGTAACATAGATGCTTGTGTCATTGCACCCAAGGTTTTATGAATTGATTGTACTGTTAAATCTGCACCTAAAGATAAAGCTGATTTTGGTAATTTTGGATGAAAATGAAAATGTGCGCCATGTGCTTCATCTACAATTAAGGGAATATTATATTGATGGGTAATTTGTGCAATTTTTTGCAAATCTCCACACACACCATAATAATTTGGATAAACTATTAATACAGCTTTAGCATCTGGATGTTTTGTTAATGCTGCTTTTACTGCCGTCGGTGTAATACTGTATGCAATATCTAAATCTTCATTATATTCAGGATTTATAAAAATAGGAATTGTACCAGAAAGAATTAATCCAGAAATAACTGAAGAATGGACATTTCTCGGCAAAATAATTTTATCTCCCATTCTACAAGTAGCGAGAATTGCAGCTTCAATTCCGCAGGTAGAACCATTTACTAAAAACCACGTTTTTTCTGCCCCAAATGCCTCCGCCGCAAGTTCTTGTGCTGCAAGAATTACACTTTGAGGTGAAAATAAATTATCTAATTCTGCTAATTCCGTTAAATCAGCACGAAAGACATCTTTACCCATTAAATCTGTTAAAAGTGGAGAAATACCTGCACCGCGTTTATGTCCTGGGGTGTAAAAGGGAGTATGAGGACTGGTTGTACAGGCTTTTAAAGCATCAATTAACGGGGTTTGGTTTTGATTTTGCATTGTGGGAGGAAATAAAGCGTTAAGAGCTTTATCTAAAATACGCCGTTTTACTGAACTTTTAACTATTCAATTACTATGATGAGAAAACACAACTCTGATTTAACATCCTCTTATACCAAGGAATTTAGACTATCTACTAAAAGGCATCAAAATGTCCTCCATAAGTAGTTGTCCAATTATCAATGTAATCTTTCTTTTAACCACAAAGCTAACAAAGGCATGGCTAACCGATACCCATTTTCCGCATTATAAATTAAACCTTTGTGCTGTAAACCTGTTAATGCACCTTGGAGACTCCCTCCTCGTGAAAGTCCATGTTTTTGAATATACTCTTTACTTTGGGGTTTATCAGTGGGATCAATGGCTAAAGATTCTAGTAAATGTACTTGATTAGCTGGTAATAACATTAACAAAGATTCATAAGTCATTGATAAATCTTTGACTAATCCTTTAATAGCTTGTTGTACATCTTCTTCTGTAATTAAAGTGTTGCTACAACGGGACGCTGATAACCGGCGAATAATAGCCATACCATCACCGATGTGTCCCTGTACAGCCTCTAGAAATAATTGTAATGCGTGACTATGACAATCAAATGTAAGTCCTTCATTGTGTAAAATGTCTCTAGCCCATAGGGCGACAACATCTTTTGCTAAAGGTGCTAACTGGATAGTTTCTATCGGATAGTTGGTATCATCTGTATGTTGACTATATTCTGCTATGGTGGCTATTAATACATAGCTGACATGAGGATATGTCTTAACTTCTTGCCTGAATGTAGTTTCCCACAAACCTTGGCGATCCCAAGAACGAATATGAGGAAAACTTTGTAAAATTAACAATATGCGTTGATTTAAGTCAACGGCCATTATTTCTAATAAGTTAAGTAAATTGGCGAATGCTTGCCAAAGTTGTTTTTGTTCCAGGGAATGGATAAGTTTGAGTTGATTTTCAGAATTAAAGTTAAAAAATTCCGATGAACTTTCATTGACCCAGTTTTGAATTTTATCTGCTTCCCAATTTTGACTAACCGCTTCAGCTAATAGTTGCACAAATCTCTGTGCCTCTGTAGCGCGAATACAGTCTATTTCTAAGATGAGTGTATTAACTTCTTTTGCTGCACCTTTAATTAAGGTACGTCTACCACTACCTGGGACTCCAGTAATTAACAAGTCACCATCTTTAGCAAGTATTTCAATAATACGTTGAAATTCTACGGAGCGCCCAATTAATTGTAAGGGGGTAGAAAAATTCAAATTCACTCGTTTCTCACTTTTAGTTTTAATTGCTACCTTAACCACAGCATAAACCATAGATAGTAATTATGATCATCATCATAAAAAACATCGTGCTTTGCTGTATGCAGCACCATAAATTCGTGCTAATAATATTTTAACACTTTGGAATAACTAAGCAAGAGCTAAATACATTAAACTCCCAACTTCTGAAGTCTGGGAAACATTCCCATATATTTTATCCAATAGGTAATTTTCGTGTTAGAAGCGTGTGTACTAGCTACAATAATATGCGGTTTTTTTGGGATTATTCTTAAAAAAAATCTGGTGATGAAGATAGTTTCAATGGATATTATGAGTACAGGTGTCATAGCTTTTTATGTATTTATTGCATCAAAGGCGGGCTTATTTACTCCCATTATTTCTAATGTCAAAAAAACTGGTTATGCTGATCCTGTTCCCCAAGCGGTAATTTTAACAGCGATAGTAATTGGTTTTTCAATTCAGGCTTTAATGCTAGTTGGTGTTATGAAATTAGCCAGGGACAATCCTACTTTAGAAAGCACTGAAATTGAGAAAAATAATACACCATAAAAATACAAAAATTTAGGAGTCAGAAGTCAAGAATATGAATAATATAACAATTGCTTGGGTTGGGATTCCGTTTTTCCTGGGTTTTATAATTTTTTTAGCTCCTAAACTTAACCGATATTTGACTTTTTTATCAACATTTATTACTGCGGCTTATGGCCTACAACTATTTATAGAACAGTCACCAATAAAACTGAATTTACTTGATAGTTTTGGTGTGAGTTTAGAAGTTGATCAGTTAAGTGGGTACTTTATTTTAACTAATGCTTTAGTCACGGCTGCTGTAGTTTTATATTGTTGGAATACTGATAAAAATGCTTTTTTCTACGCCCAAATTTTATTGGTTCATGGTAGTTTAAATGCGGCTTTTATTTGTGCGGATTTTGTAAGCTTGTATGTAGCATTAGAAGTAAGCGGAATAGCTGCATTTCTGTTAATTGCATATCCTCGGAGCGATCGCTCAATTTGGGTAGGTTTGCGCTATCTGTTTATTAGTAACATTTCTATGTTATTTTATCTAGTCGGTGCTGTGCTAGTTTATCAGAAAAGCCTGTCCTTTAGTTTTGCAGGGTTAAAAGATGCACCACCAGAAGCAATAGCATTAATTTTCCTCGGACTATTAGTAAAAGCTGGTATTTTTGTATCTGGTTTATGGCTACCTTTAACCCATTCTGAATCTGAAACTCCTGTTTCTGCATTGCTTTCAGGTGTAGTAGTTAAAGCTAGTGTTTTACCCTTATTAAGATGTGCTGCGGTTTCCGAAGATATTAATAATATTGTCGTTATTTTGGGAGTAGGAACAGCATTAATGGGTGTATCCTATGCAGTTTTAGAAAAAGATACAAAACGAATGTTAGCTTTTCACACTATATCCCAATTAGGATTTATTTTAGCAGCACCCGCAGTAGGAGGATTTTATGCTTTAACACATGGACTCGTAAAATCATCTTTATTTTTAACTGCGGGTTCTTTACCTAGTCGTAATTTTAAAGAATTGCAATATAAGTCAATTAACACTACAATCTGGATACCTTTGGTAATAGCTAGTTTATCAATTTCTGGATTTCCTTTATTAGCTGGGTTTTCGGCAAAAGTATTAAGCTTGAAAAATATTAGTTCATGGCAATTTATCGCTATGAATGTAGCCGCAGTAGGTACTGCTATTTCCTTTGCTAAATTTATATTTCTACCTCATAAACAAGATCCTGAACAAACTATAAAACCTGGTTTTTGGGCAGCAATAGTTCTATTACTTTCTGGTTTAGTTGTTGGTAATATTGTTTATTTAAAGGCGTATAATCTGCCTGACATGATCAAAGCGATTATGACCATTGCTATTGGTTGGTTAGCATATCATTTAATTTTCAAGAAATTAGCAATTTATGTACCTCGTGTAGTTGAAGAATTTGAACATTTAGTTGGTGTGATGAGTTTAACTATAATTTTATTATTTTGGATGGTGTTAGCATGATTGCACATTTGATATTAAGATTAACCATTTGGTTTTTATTAACGGCTGATTTTAGTACAACTAACATTATTATTGGCGTAATTATTGCCCTAATTTTACCAAGAGGTTATACATCACGAGCAAAATTAACCGAATGGTTCAAGGTTTTTTGTGAAGTAATAGTAGCAATTCTTGTGGCTTTTAAAGAAGCATTTGAAATTATCATTAATCCCCATAATCATGAAGAAATTATTAGGGAAAAGGTAAAACATAAACATTCTTCTTTGTTGGTGTTCATGGACATATTTTTGATTACATTCACACCAAAGACTATTGTTTTAAACCATGATGAAGATGGATTTTATGAAGTTCATCATATTAAATCAGGAAAGAAATAAATATGAATTTAGAAATAGTATTGTTAGGGATGATAGCGGCTTTATTAATTCCCATTTATGAAGCTTGGAAAACAGAAAATACTTGGCAGTTAATGTTAGCCCTGGGGAGTATTTCCAGTAAAATATCTATCATGATTTTAGTGATTTCTGTAGAACGCGATGATTGGATGATCGGGGTAGTAGGAGCGATTATTTTGAGTCTGGGAAATGCTGGTTTTATGTTATTAGCACAGATTCTCAGAAGGTTAAATGAAGCATAAATAGTAATTAGCTATTAGCTTTCAGTAGTTCAGATTTCATGAGTTTAAATAAAAGATGAATATGAGGAAAGTTAAATGCAAAATCTTGTAAGTATTATCAGTTATAGCTGTATAGGTATAGGGTTATTTTTTTGGTTTTGGGGTACTTCTCATTTAGTTAGCAATAAATCAGTATTATTCAAATTACATGGACTTTCCGTGGCTGATACGTTGGGTTCAATGCTGATGATGGTGGGAATTTTAATGAAAATACCTAGTAAATGGCCATTGTTAGTTTTAGGTATTATTTCCTTAGCAATTTGGAATACAATGCTGGGCTATGTAATTGCTTATTGCTCAACTCATGATACAACTATAGAGGCAGAAAATGAATGATTCTTACTTATATATAATTATTGCATTGTTACCTTTGACGGCAGGTTTATTGGTGACTCAAGTTAACCCTTATCATGCGCTAATTTTGCGTGGGGTTTTATGTGCAGTTGCAGCGTTAGTAGATGCTGTTTTAGGTGCAGCAGATGTAGCTTTAACAGAAGCATTAATGGGGACAATGTTATCTGTTACATTGTATGCGATTGCCGTTCGTTCTTCTTTAGTTTTACGTTTAGGTATCATTGAAAATGAATCAATTTCAGAAAATCTAATTAGTGATTTTCGTGGCATTTTTAATAAACATTATATGCGCTTGGAACTTGTACCTTACAACAGTCACGAATGTTTACAAACAGCGTTACAGGAAAAAGAAGTTCATGCTACGTGTACGCCAATATTAGTTAGTGATGAATCTGAGCAAAATTATCAAACAGAAATCAGAGTAAAACGTATTTATCAAATTGTTGAAAGTGAACTTTCAGCACCTAATACAGTTATCAATTATGTTGATGTTGAAGCATCTGAGGAGAAACATTAATGAAAATGAAATGGCTTTATATTTTAGCGGGAATAGCATTATTTATCAAAATGTTATTCGTACCTGATATTACATCTAATTTGGGCGATATTCCCAAGGTAATTTCAAATATGTCTATTACAGAAAAAGTAGTGAGTGAAAGTGGTGTTGTCAACGCAGTATCAGGAATTATTTTCAGAAATCGCCTTTATGATACTATTTTTGAAGTTATTGTCTTTACCATTGCTATTTTAGGATGTAATTTTTTATTAGCTAATGAAAATCCCTCCTGTACAATTTATCAATTTAAAGATCGTTCATCAGTGATTTTAGCTCGATTAGGGGCGACAATTGCTGCCTTAGTAGGTATAGAATTAGCAATTAGAGGACATTTAAGCCCTGGTGGTGGTTTTGCGGCGGGTGTAGCAGGCGGAACAGCAATAGGTTTAATAGCAATTACTTCTTCATATCAATGGATGCAGGATATTTATCAACGTTATCATGCAGCTATCTGGGAAAAAATTTCCGTTTTAGTTTTTATTGTTTTATCAATAATTACTTTATCAGGTTTAGAGTTACCACACGGGGAATTAGGAACGCTTTTTAGTGGAGGAATTTTGCCGATATTAAATATTATCGTTGCAGTAAAAGTGGCTTTAGGTTCTTGGGCAGTAGTTTTGATTTTTATTCGTTATCGTGGTTTGTTGTAAGTAGGTTGGCGTTAAAAAATCATCGTTGTGGTAAGGGAACAGGAAAGAGTGTTTTGGGCGATTTTACTTTTCCTGACATACCTTTAAATTTTTTTGCTTACTTACTTAGTTTTAATTTTGAATGTTATGGCAGAAGGCAGGAGACACAGTGCAGGAGGAAAAGCATTGTTATATATTATGTTTCAACGATTCATAATGTCTTAATTATCCTAGCTACAGCGATAAGATTAGGACTTCCAGAAGATTGGACTCAAAACCCGATTCTTGGCTAGGGGTAATTCATGCATTACCCCTACTTTCGTTC
The DNA here is from genome assembly GCA_046080565.1 of Cuspidothrix sp. Classification (GTDB taxonomy): domain Bacteria; phylum Cyanobacteriota; class Cyanobacteriia; order Cyanobacteriales; family Nostocaceae; genus Cuspidothrix. Next base: position 8,637 of record JBJTUF010000275.1, read on the forward strand.
TGTTTTGAGTAAGTCCTGAAGGTGTTTCGAGCAAATTCCTATAATATCAATGCTGCGAAAAAAAGAAATTTAATCCCCATCAGTGATTGTTGCTCTAAGTGAAGGTGTTAAAATTTTAATTCCTCTGACAATTTCTTCAGGTGTGGCTGTACCATTGATGACACGAGGTGCTATTTCCATGACCTCTAATGCTAATTCTTCAGGAATACCCAACATTTTTAGCCGCTTTAATTCTAAAACATCTATCCCTTTGGACATACCCTCTAAATATTCTTCTACAGTAACTCCTAAGTCTTCTAATTCCGGCATTTTTTTAATGTCTAAATCACCTATTTTGTCATCATAGACGATAAGAAATAAAAAAAGCCCGCCTGGGCGGACTCTTTTGATTGATATAATCTACTGATTAATTAGCTTTTTGCTCCTTAGAAGTGTAGTAAACCTTACTACCTGTATCGGGAACAAAATGACAACTGATTGCTGAATTCCATAAGGACTTCCAAATTGGTTCTTTGGATTCGTGGAAATATTCACCCATAATTGGTTTAATTGCCGCAGTAGCTTTTAGCAAATTGTAATGAGGCATATTCAAGAAAATGTGATGGGCTACATGAGTACCGATATCATGGTGGATATGGTTAAAAATCCCATAATCTCTGTCAACACTAGATATAGCACCTTTGAGGAATGTCCATTCTTCACCACGATACCAAGGAACTCCGGGTTCAGTGTGATGCAGGAAAGTGACCAAATCCAACCAAATGACAAAGATAATGTAAGGTGCAGCGTAGTATTTTAAAAACGCCATCCAACCAAATTGATAGGTGAATAAACCTAACAAAGCCACCATACCAAGCCACCAGGTAGTGCTAGTGATAATATCCCATTTTTCTGATGGTTTAAACAGTGGGCTACTCGGTGAAAAGTGAGAACCTTCTTTTCCAGGAGAACGTTTAAACAAATACACTGGATAAGCTAACAAGAATAAATAGAAACGCCCTATTTTTTGGGCTGCGGGCATTGCATCATATTCTGATTCAGATACAGGATACCAGCTTTCATCATTCTCTAAACTGCCTGTATTTTTGTGGTGGGTTCTATGACTAATTCTCCAACCATGATAGGGAACAAGAATGAATGTATGGGTAATATGACCAACTAAATCATTTAACCATTTATGCTTAGAAAAAGATTGGTGTCCGCAGTCATGACCAATTACAAAGAAAGCCCAAAACATTGTTCCTTGCATTACCCAGAAAATTGGCCAGAAATACCAAGAATCTAGATAATTTGCTAGGGCATATAAACCAGCAACAATTACAACATCACGGAAGAAATAGTAGAGTGATGTCACTACATTCGGTTCAAAACACTCAGCAGGAATAGCAGCTTTTAAATCCTGAAGGGTAAAAGGAAGTTTCTCTGTATCCTGAGAAGATTTAACAGCAGGATTTTGATTGAATTGGATTGTATCTAATTGCACTGGATTTGATGATATTGGAACAAGATAAATATGGGGTGGGAAATTCCCACCAATACCGACAAGATTCACTATGGACAAATGACTTAAATAAAATTCTAATTTGTTTAATTAAATCATTTGTAAAGTTGTGTTCATAGGAAGTATAGAGTCTTACTTCTGGGCGTAATATTGGTTAAAAGTTGTGTAACCAATGTCTGTTTTATAAAGTTGACATTCATTGGTAATTTTTTTCATTAAATCCCAGGAAAAATTACATTCATCATGGAGATAATGACCCCAATTTTCTTTAATGCTATCGTAAGCTAACCGCAAATTATAGGAAGGAATCGCGGTAGTGATGTGATGGGGAACGTGAACATTAATATCGTGACAGAGAATTTCTACCCAACGAGGATAATCACAATGAACTGTTCCAAATAACTGCGCTAAGGCTTCATGCCATTTATCAGCGGTTTTAAAAGGAACATCTGGTAGAGTATGGTGAACAATGGTAAAGGTACTCATCCAGAAATGGTAAACCATCCAGGGGATAAACCAGAATTTAATAAAGCCCCACACACCAGTGGTAATAATTAAAGTTGGGAATACAATGGCCGCAAATCCTACAACTACGGCAACAGAAAGCTTGACACTAGCTTGGTCTTTTTTCTGGAACTTCCGCGCATCAAAATGCACAACTGCCCAATGTCCGATAGAACCTACCCACCACAGACGTTTCTGCATAAATAATTGAAAAGCAGACTGTCTCGTTCTATCCCAGGTTTCAAAAACCTCTGGTCTGATGGGATGCCAAGCATTATCCTCATCTAGTTTATTTGTATGTTTATGGTGATGATTATGTTTAATCCGCCAGCTATGAAAGGGGTAAATTAGGAACATCATGAAGAAATGTCCCACTACATCATTTACCCAACGACGTTTGGCAAATGAACGATGTCCGCAATCATGGCCAATAACAAAGAATCCTGTTAAAGCTGTCCCTGTAAAAATCCATGCTATGGGTAGAAGAAACCAGGGTGAAATGGCCAAAAAATAATAGCCTAATGCAGCCATAGATAAACTGATAATTACAGTAGTCCATGCTTTACGGCTATTTTTTTCAAAACATTCCTTGGGCAAACTTTTGATAATATGTTTTAGTTTGAGTTTGTCTCCACTAAGGTCTGTAGAGACTGCTATTTCCTGACTTTTGATGAGTGATGTAGTCATGAATACCTGAAAAACAACGGGTTGCAGCACAAGATTACTAGAGAAAGTAACTTTCTGCAAAGTTTTGTAACATTAATTTCTGAGATTATAGCAAGATGAGTACAACTTAGGATAGGTAATTAGCAATTAAAATTTCCTAAGTTTGTCAGGTGTGTATAAAATCTCTCATTCCATTGATATACAAAAAGTCAATAGTCTCTAGTCCAAAAAAATGGCAGTTAAACTATTGACTTTAAGCATCTAATCTGTATTATGCTTTTTTCTCTGCCAACTTGATATTTGTTGCCAGACCGAGGAATTGTAATAACTGAATAGTCATCCAAGTCATATCAATTTCCCACCATTCCAAACCATGACGGGCAGAATATTGAAAAGCATGATGGTTGTTGTGCCAACCTTCACCAAAAACTAATATGGCAACCCACCAGCAGTTAGTTGATTGATCACCAGACTCATAGGTACGGTAGCCAAATTTGTGAGTAGCACTATTGACTAACCAAGTACAATGATAAACCCAGATAATTCTGACAAAAATTCCCCACACGACCATTGGCCAGCCACCTAAGTAATAGAGAACTAGACCCAAAGCAACTTGTAGTAAAATGAAATTTTTCTGTAAAAACTGGTAAACTGGGTCATCAATAATGTCTTTAGTGAAGCGAGGAACTTGATCGTGAGCCGGAGCAAAATGGATCATCCAACCCATGTGACTCCACCAAAAACCTTGATTTGAATCATGGGGATCAGATTCAGTATCAGAATGCAAGTGGTGAATACGATGTGTTCCGACCCATTCAATTGGACCACCTTCACAAGATAATGTCCCAAATATTACTAGAAGATACTCTAACCATTTGGGTGTTTGAAAACTACGATGAGTGACAAGACGGTGATATCCCAATGTGATACCTAAACCTCCAGTCAACCAGTAAAGAAATAAAGCTACACCAACTGCCTTCCAGCTAAAATTGCTGGGGAGTAAGGCAAAGAGAGCGCCGACGTGCAATGCAACGAAAAATAAGGTATTCACCCAGTTAATGGGAGGTTTAGAAGTAGCAATTGTCATGCAGTAACCTGAATAGAAATTGTTCAGCCTAATCTGCGCGATCCGAAAATCCGCATATCTAGTTTATTTTTTTGAATGAGGAAATGATGAACAGCTTTGAAAAGCTGCGGGAAGCAGAACAGGCGCTATTAGAAATTTTTTCTGGTATTGACGCTCAGGTCAAGCATAATCTTAAACGAGTATTAGATGCCTTTCGCCATTATCGAGTCGGCGCACACCATTTTGCAGGTGTAAGTGGCTATGGACACGATGATTTAGGACGAGAAACTTTAGATCAAGTTTTTGCCCAAGTGATGGGTGCGGAAGCTGCTGTGGTTCGAGTACAGTTTGTTTCGGGAACTCATGCGATCGCCTGTGCGCTCTATGGTGTCCTTCGTCCTGGGGATGAAATGTTAGCAGTAGTTGGTTCTCCCTACGATACTTTGGAAGAGGTAATTGGCTTGAGAGGACAAGGCCAAGGTTCTCTAATTGATTTTGGCATAAAATACCGCCAATTGGAATTAACTGATCAAGGAAAAATAGATTGGCAAAACTTAAACACTAGCATTACTGAAAATACAAAGCTGGTGTTAATTCAGCGTTCTTGTGGTTATTCCTGGCGGCCAAGCCTTTCTATTGCTGAAATAGAAAAAATTGTTCAGATCATCAAACAGCAAAATCCTAACACAGTTTGTTTTGTAGATAACTGTTATGGGGAATTTATAGAAACTCAAGAACCAACTCATGTTGGTGCTGATCTAATGGCGGGATCATTAATCAAAAATCCTGGCGGGACGGTTGTTAGCGCAGGTGGTTATATCGCTGGTCGTGCTGACTTAGTAGAAGCTGCTGCTTGTAGACTCACCGCCCCCGGTATTGGTAGCGAAGGGGGAGCAACCTTTGACCAAAACCGCTTGTTATTTCAAGGTTTATTTTTAGCCCCCCAAATGGTGGGGGAAGCTATGAAGGGAACATACTTAACTGGTTATGTATTTGATCAACTTGGTTATCCTGTTAACCCTGCACCTCTAGCACCTAGAGGCGATGTCATCCAAGCGATTAAACTGGGTTCGCCTAAGAAGCTGATTGCTTTCTGTAAAGCAATTCAACAATATTCACCCATAGGATCTTATCTCGACCCTATACCCGATGATATGCCAGGCTATGAAAGTAAAGTAGTTATGGCTGGAGGTACTTTTATTGAAGGTAGTACGCTAGAGTTATCAGCCGATGGACCTTTAAGAGAACCTTATATTGTTTATTGTCAAGGTGGCACACATTGGACTCATGTATCTATCGCCCTACAAGCAGCTATTGAGGCGGTAACAAGCTGTTAAGGTTGGAGAGAAAAGGCAAGAAACAAGAGTGAAACCGAGAGTTTTGGAATCATTCTTGATCAACTTGCGATGAGGTTATATTTGGGAAAATTATGAGCAGAAAAATACTCTCTGGATTGATTTCACAAACTTACGAACATCCTTTTGATCGTCAGGCTTTGGCTTCTTTACAAAATATGCCTGGTATTTCTCCTTTACTGAAAAAAGTTAATGAATATGGTATTGATAGATTTTTGACATTACAAACTATCGGCAGTCAAATTAAAGTTACATCCCGGAATTTTCCCCAATTATATAAACCTTTCCTAGAAGTTTGTAAAATTCTAGAAGTTACAAATATTCCTGAATTATATTTATTTCCTGGTAAAGGACATATTAAAACCTATATTATTGGTGTTGAAAAATCTATTGTTGGTATCAATTTAGATGGGATGGAATGGTTGAATTATGATGAGTTACTATTTATTTTTGGATACGAAATAGCGAAAATCAAAAGCCAGTATATGATCTATCATCAAATGTCTATGATCATGCCTACATTGAAAATCTGGTTAAGTAGTACAACATTAGGATTAGGTGGATTGGTGGCTAGTGGTGTGGAATTAGCTTTATATAATTGGGTGATGATGGCAAAATTTACGGCTGATCGTGTCGGTTTATTAGCTTGTCAGGATATTAATATAGCTACTACAGCACTAATTAAACTTGCAGGTTTACCAGAAGAATATTTAACAACAGAGGTAATTGAAGATTTTGTAATTCAATCTCGTGAGTTTACATCTAATAGTTTTGATAGTTTAGATCAAGTCACAAAAATATTAAGTTATTCAGAAGCTAATCTTTCTTGGTTAATTATGCGGACTGGTGAATTATTAAAATGGGTTGATTCGGGAGAATATGATCATGTACTGCAAGGAGAAAATGTCAACACTCCAAAAGAAGAAGAGGAAGGAGACGAAAAAGAAGGATGGAATTTTTTGACTTCTTGGTAATTTAATAGGCGATCGCCTGTAATCCTGATTCAGACAATCGCTTTTTAAAGCTTACCTAATCTTTCCACAAGGCAATCCCACCCAACAAACCTATAATATTAGGAATTACTTTCACATTTAAGGGCAAATTCATATTTATTCGTACTGCTTCACCACCATCTATGTAAAGACAATCATAGTTAAATAATTGTTGTAAGGAAGCGATAGCGTAAGCACTGACTTGTCAGTAGTGTTGATTACTACTTCTGTTGTGGCGGTTTGGGGGGGTTTCGGTTTCCAAATTTATCTGATGGATAGGTACAAGTTATCAAAAAAATCTTTTTCCCAGTCGTAACTAATTGAACCCCATATTGATTGAGATTTGCTAACCTAGAAATAGTGTAAATATTGCTGATGGTAGCGTGGTTCTCTATTAAAACTATTATTTGAGCAAACATTATGACAAGCGTTAACTCTAATAACCTGCGATCCTACAGTCAAGAAGATGTACAGCAAATTCTCCAATTAGCGATCGCTCGTCAAGTGAACGATAACGATCAAGAATTTTCCTATCAGCAAATACTGGAAATTGCCACAGAGTTACAAATATCACCAGATACTCTGCAACAAGCGGAACGAGATTGGTTAGTTAAACAAAGTGAAGTTGAACAACGTAAAGCTTTTGATCTTTATCGCCAAAGTAAATTTAAAAAACGCTTAGGAAATTATGCCATTATTAATATTTTTTTCCTAGGTATAGATGCCATTAGTGGCGATCTTTCTTGGTCAATTTACATCTTACTGGGTTGTGGATTAACTATATCTTTAGATATTTGGAATACTTTTCAAACTAAAGGGGAAGATTATGAAATTGCCTTTGAAAGATGGAATCGTAAACATCAAATTAAACAAACAATCAATACAGTTTTAAATAAATGGTTTAAAGTATTTAGCCCTTAAGGCTGATATTAACTGAGTTAGACCTTTCATTTGATTAAACACCGACGAATATCTTCATCGGTAACTGGATAGCGTTTAGATGATTCAATAATTCGGAAAATGGCATCTTCAACAGCATTGATAAAATTTTGTGCTATGTAAATTTCGTTTTCTGCATAAAATTGGACTGCTTCTGAGTATTCTGTTAATGCAGCCGGATGAAAGTTATATTTCATTTTTCATTTTTCTAAAATTTGTCTAATTTGAGCTAAAGCGATTTCTCCAGAAATTGGCTCAACTGTATGATTACGTATTTCATCCCGGCGTTTTTTAGCTTCTGTGTTCCAACTCTTTTGGATATTTTCATCAATATCAGATTCTAGACTTTCAATTAGTTTTTCTGCTAAAAATACTCTAGTAGAACTGGGTAAAGACAAGGCTTCCTGAATTAATTCTTCAAAGGATTTTACGTTAATTCATTGGTGAATTTGACATAAATTTAGTATCAAAAACAATGAAACCCTTAATCTATATGGGTTGTGGGCTAAAGAAACTCATATTTGACATAAGCAGGTACGGAAGAAACATTTTTTATGATACTATGTTATATTATATTCTACTTACTAAAGGGTTAATCAGATGGACACATTAAATCATGGTGATATCATTGGTAATCATCATTTCCCTGATGAGGTCATTGATCATGCAGCGCAAAATTTCAGTGATATCAATCAAGATTTTAATTCAAGTTATTCCAGTCATGTTGAATCAATCTCTCAGGGACTTGATCAACATTCTCACGATTTTTTAAACGATTTACATTCAAACACTATTCTACATTCTGATTGCGTTTCTTTTTCTGCTGCTGATTTTCAATCGAACTTTGATAATTTGCATAATTCTGCTTATATTGAAACGCCTAGTTTTGAAAGTTATTTATCCACAAGCGATTTTCATGCTGAGGTGATACCTCGTGAGGCGACACCAGATTATGCAGGAGCGGACTATAATGAATCTTGGGCAAAACATTTCGAGGATAGAGCCGCAAGTTGGGCAAATGATGGGTCTTTTGATATGGCTGATTCATTGCAAAAAGAGGCGGACTATTACCATCAAAAAGCGGCTGAAAATCTGAATCAATCATGACATTTTTTCTGATTTTAGTATCTGCTAAATTTGATAGATTAAATTTATTTTAATAAT
>JBJTUF010000276.1:0-16776 GCA_046080565.1 Cuspidothrix sp.
TTCTAACACTTTCTGGTATATTTCACTTATCATTTTACTCTGTTAGTTCATATTTACTATTTATTACTTATCTTTTTTTGCTCCCACATTCTGTATCTCTTACTACATAAGCTTTTTCTCCTTCTTGTCCCCCTGTCAGCAGTTCCCTAATTTTGGTTATATCTGGAACTTGGCAGTATTAGATAGAGGAGGTATTTTTATGATTTGGTTTCCTAAAGATACACTCAGAAGTCTCGCGCAAAAATTAGGTCTAAAAAAACCTAAAGTTTCCTCCTAAGTACCTGATAGGAGTTGATGTAAATTATCTGACGTGAAGGCTCAAGATATCGGTGAATAAGCAGAACTGAAGTGAGATATAAAAAATAAGACTCACATCTACAAGTCAGTGTGACGATTTCCACGATTTCAGAACAGCCTTAAAGATATAATGTAAAAAGAAGATTATCCATATATTCAGTAAACCGCAAACAGTGAATATTATCTATAGTTTAGTGAAAACTTAGCAAGTAATTAAACTAATAAATATTCTCTGAAAAATATTTGCTGTTAACTGATAAGTGATTACCTTACACCATTAGCAGTAGAAAACTATTGTGTTTGTTCTTAGCGGTTACGAGTACCTTCTAGGCTTCTTCATCCTCTGTAGCCTAGTTCCAGCCCTAGCACTGTCAGCCTCAAAAATTCTTAGACCCAGTGGTAACAGTCTAGAGAGACGCACTACTTACGAATGTGGACTAGAACCCATCGGCGGCGCATGGATTCAATTCAACATTCGCTATTATATGTTTGCGTTAGTCTTTGTTGTTTTTGATGTAGAAACAGTATTTTTGTACCCTTGGGCAGTTGCTTTTAACCGCCTGGGTTTATTGGCATTTATCGAAGCCATCATTTTTATTTCGATTCTCATCATCGCCTTAGTTTACGCATGGCGTAAAGGAGCTTTGGAATGGTCTTAAATTCTAATATCATCACCCAGGAAACAGAACAAATCATCAACCCCATTCAACGTCCTACAGTTACCCATGAACTGTCAGAAAACGTGATTTTAACCACAGTTGATGACCTTTACAATTGGGCGCGACTTTCTAGTTTGTGGCCGTTGCTATTTGGTACAGCTTGCTGCTTCATTGAATTTGCGGCTTTAATTGGCTCTCGCTTTGACTTTGACCGTTTTGGGTTAATTCCTCGTTCCAGCCCTCGCCAAGCGGATTTAATCATCACTGCTGGCACAATTACCATGAAGATGGCTCCCCAATTGGTGCGTCTTTATGAACAAATGCCCGAACCCAAGTATGTGATTGCTATGGGTGCTTGTACAATTACTGGTGGGATGTTTAGTGTTGACTCGCCTACAGCAGTGCGCGGAGTTGATAAACTGATTCCTGTAGATGTATACTTACCTGGTTGTCCTCCTCGTCCTGAAGCGATTATTGATGCAATCATTAAACTGCGGAAAAAAATCGCTAACGATTCTATTCAGGAACGGGATAACATTAAGCAAGTCCATCGCTACTACAGTACAACTCATAATATGAAGCCAGTTCCTGAAATCTTGACTGGTAAGTATATGCAGTCAGATACTCGCTTCAATCCCCCTAAAGAATTAACAGAAGCGATTGGTATGCCTGTACCCCCAGCTTTATTGACAGCAAAGACACAGAAGGAGGAACAAGGGCGTGGCTGAAGCAGAATCTAAACCAGTTCCCGCAGCAGAAGCATCTCTAGTCAAAGCTGGCAAAGTTTCCCAATGGTTGACGGAAAATGGCTTTGACCATCAGTTTTTGGAACTCGATGCCAATGGTGTGGAAATAATTAAAGTCCCCGCAAGTTTTCTTCTGCCTATTTCTACTGCTTTGTATGCTTATGGATTCAATTACCTCCAGTTTCAAGGTGCGATGGATTTAGGACCAGGACAGGAATTGGTAAGTGTTTATCATTTACTTAAAGTTAGTGATAATGCTGACCGTCCTGAAGAAATTAGAGTGAAAGTGTTTTTACCCAGAGAAAACCCCTCTGTGCCTTCAGTTTACTGGATTTGGAAAACAGCAGACTGGCAAGAACGGGAAAGCTATGATATGTATGGCATCATCTATGAAGGTCATCCTAATTTGAAGCGAATTTTGATGCCGGAAGATTGGGTAGGTTGGCCTTTACGCAAGGATTACATTTCACCAGATTTCTACGAGTTACAAGACGCTTATTAACTAAGGGTGAATAGGTAGGGTGGGCATTGCCTACCCTTAAATGAGTTTATTTAGGGGTTGGTGAAAAAGTCTTTCTGGGATGGTAGGCAAGAGTTTGGGTTATCTGCTGGTAACAAATGTTTCCAGATGTGATCTTATAAAATCGAAAGTTTTTATCTGCGGTTCTATCTTGTAGATCGTATAATCTGGATCTACTAATTTAGATAATAAAAAACCCTTGGACTATTTTCATAAGTATCATAACATAAGTCTGCAAGAAGTCAAAACCCTCGATATGACGTTAGATCATTTGCAAGTATTCTCAATAATTTTGGCTAAAAAAAGAGTGTTGAAACTTTCTTGCTAAATTAGGTTAAGAATTATTAAGGTACTGACGCTAAAGTGTCAAGTGCTTATTCCCCCTTTTTTATTAAGCTACGGTGTACACATAAGTGGTCTATTGGCCACTACATCTGCCCTGAAATTCGTTTCTGGGCTAATAAACAAAGTAAACTAAAGGTTTACTAAGGAAATTTTTTCTTAGTCATCTTTACTTCTGCTATTAGCAAGGAACTGAATTTCCTTGCGGACTTGTGTGTACACCGTAGTTTTTTATTAAGGGGGGAAATAAGAGCAAGATTATCTATCAACAGAACCCATGATTACGTCAATACTACCGAGAATAACGACGATATCTGCAACTTTCATTCCTCGAAGTAAGTGAGGGAGAATTTGCAGGTTGTTGAAGTCTGCGGCACGAATTTTCCAACGCCAGGGGAAAACATTATTATCACCTACTAAATAAATTCCCAGTTCTCCTTTACCACTTTCGACACGGGAGTAAATTTCACCTTGAGGAATTTTGAAGGTGGGAGCAACTTTTTTAGCCACAAACTGATAATCAAAAGCGTCCCATTCGGATTTTTTGCCGGCGATGATCCGTTTTGCTTCTAGGTTTTCGTAGGGTCCACCTGGTAATCCAGCGATCGCTTGGCGAATGATTTTCACAGATTCGCGCATTTCTCGCATCCGTACCATATACCGTGCTAGACAGTCACCTGTTGTTTCCCACTGTACATCCCAATCAAGATCGTCATAACATTCGTAATGGTCAACTTTTCTCAAGTCCCACTTCACCCCAGAAGCACGTAACATTGGTCCAGAAAGTCCCCAGTTAATAGCTTCATCACGGGTAATAGTTCCCAAACCTTCAATGCGGCGGCGGAAAATGGGGTTATTGGTAACTAGGCGTTCATATTCATCAACTTTAGGGATGAAGTAGTCACAAAAATCCAAACATTTATCTACCCAACCATAGGGTAAATCAGCAGCAACACCACCCACACGGAAATAGTTATTATTCACCATGCGGTAGCCTGTGGCAGCTTCCCACAGATCATAAATCATTTCCCGTTCCCGGAATTGATAGAAAAAGGGTGTTTGTGCGCCTACGTCAGCCAGAAATGGCCCAAACCATAAGAGGTGGTTAGCAATACGGTTGAGTTCCAGCATAATCACGCGGATATAGCTGGCGCGTTTAGGTACGGTGATACCTGCTAATTTTTCCGGGGCGTTGACTGTTACCGCTTCGTTAAACATCCCCGCAGCGTAGTCCCAACGGCTAACGTAGGGAACATACATGACAGTTGAGCGGTTTTCGGCAATTTTTTCCATTCCCCGGTGTAGATAGCCAATAACTGGTTCACAGTCAACGACATCTTCACCATCTAGGGTCATAATTAGACGCAAAACCCCGTGCATTGATGGGTGGTGAGGCCCCATATTTAGCACCATTGGTTCAGTGCGGGTTTCTATTCTACTCATAGATTCGCTGTTCTCCCGTGATGGATGTTGTAAATTGACCCGCTAAGATGATAATCAGATACGATAGCGAAAAGCGCTGCTGCAAGCAGATCGCTCTTTTGAGCCAAAATCTAGCTGATAAGGATAATTTCTAGATTATCTCTACAGGGTGACATTGGAGAGAGGATAGCAGAGTCAGTTTTGTACTTGATGTTTTATTTTGTGCAGCTACTTCAATTATTATAGGGAAGCTTGATATATCAGCGATTGAGAATCTGGATTTTTTTCGTCTACTTTTGGGATAGGCGTAGGACCAATATTCTATGATTGGTATTGACTAAACCCAAGTTTCATCAATGGGTGGGTAATTTTGCTAATTTTGTCTAGGTAGTAAGATAGATTTAATTTATAGTTCTCTTAGTTAAATTCTATGACTCATACAATTTTACTCTCACAAATGATACAAATATATGGGTAAAGGTTTAGTAATGCTTAGAGGTATTAACAATTTTATCAAGAAGTAAAAGAAGAAGCGAATTTAGAAAGCATTCCTAGACTATTAAATCAGGGGCTAACTCTAGAACAAACTTCTCGTATACTTGAGTTAGATATCGAAGTTGTGAAACAAGAAATTATAAAGCAAAATAATAAATAGACAGTTTGAGCTAGTGCTAGTAATGATAAAACTATTAAAATTTGGCGTTGGTATTGATGAATTTTTATTAGGACTTACGCAAGTGTCACACTAAAAATCTGTTGTAGGATGCTTTACTACTGCATAAATCCTGCAAATAAACAGATTCTTGATATCTGATGCACCTTACCAAGGTGCCAGTTGCGTAAGTCCTGTTTATAAAGAAGTTGCATAAATTATTATAAAATGAAATATTTTGCTATAAATATTTGGTTAAATGTAAGGTGAGGGATAAACCATGAAGAATAAAATGTGGGATGGGCATCTTGCCCGTCAACAGGCTAGAAGCCTGTTCCACTATCTAACAATTAATTAAACCTAGTTACTTATAAATTAACTGTATTAAATGTATTTGATATTCAGCAAGGTGTAGCAATTAGTATTCTTATTAAATATGAAAATAGTCAGCAAAAGTTAGCAACGGTTTATCATACTGATTTATGGGGTATGAGAGAGGTTTATGAAAATAAAGAGTTAGTTGGTGGTAAGTATCATTGGTTAGTAGAAAATGATATTAGTTCAACAGAGTGGACTGAAATTAAACCTCAACCTGGTTTCAATACTTTTCAGATTAATAATGATATTTTATAGAAGGAAGAGAATTAAATTTTGATGATATTAGTTATTATCAAAATATTATTTATATCATATCGGAGACTATGAAGATGATGGAAGATATAGATAAAATTATTGAAAAATATGGCGGTTTTCCGTTAAAATAATAGTTAACAATGTTGGGTTTTGTTTCCTCAACCCAACCTACTCATATTTAATAGACAAGTGGTAGCATTTCAGAAACAATAATTTCTACATCAGGAAAATCTAAAGGTGATATTTTTTGATATTCCGTGAAAATTTCTTGATTTTGATAACCTTCTGCTGTGGGATTTCTAAATACAATTAACTCGCGTTTGACTACATCTAACACCCAATAATCTTTAATTTCTGCTTGAGAATAAGCTTTAGCTTTGACCTCTGTATCTAGCTTTAAACTACTATCTGCAACTTCAATAATAAAATAAATTTCATCTGGTGCAGGATGATGATCTGCATAGTCTAAAGGATCTATTTTCACTATAGCAACATCTGGTTCAGGTTCAGACCTTTCATTTAATTTTACAGGGTCTTGAATTGCTATGAAAGCTCGATTTTCTAAACGATTTTGCAATAATTTATCTGTTCTTCCCACTGCTGAACGGTGGGTTGTTCCTTTAGCAACCATCCAAATTATCTTCCCTTCTAATAATTCTACTCGTTCACTGGGTTCAAATCTTCCTGCTTTAGCCATTCTGTGGTATTCATCAACAGTCCACAGTCGCAGTTGTAAGGGTGATTCTGTGGTTTGCATAGTTAATTGAGGTAAATATTTATTATCTATTATATGATATTTTGTGTCTGAATCAGGATATCCTTACTCTGACAAAATTTATCTGCGTTCATCGGCGTTCATCTACGTTTTCTATCCTGAAAATCCTCAAATCATGGATATTATCTTGACTTACTATGGCTAACACCACGCTCCGCGAACGACAAGCTCAGTACCAGTCATTCGATAACCGCTTGATTTGTAACAATTAAATTATCAAATTCCCAAATTTAGGACTCCACCATCCTTTTGCTGTATGAAAATAAGCCGCATCCTTATGTTTTTTATCCTTCCATGAATCTTTACCAGAACACCGTAACATAGTTTTATTCTGCCCATCCTTAATGTAACTATATTCCTCCAAAAGTTTATTACATACCGGACAGGGATAGGATGTAATTTTAGTTTCCGGTTTAGGAGTTTTTTCTGTTGCCGATGTTTTAGCTTTCGGTGCTTCCCAACGTTTATTGAAGTCACTCCAAAATAAAACAACATTTTCACAGCCACTCACACATTTAAGGAAGTATTTTTTCTTAACTTTACTACTGGGAATTTTAGCTAAAAAGTTATTACACTCAGGACATCTGGTTTTTGAACTTTTATATTTACGCTCAACTTTACCATGATTATTACCTGTATTTGCTGAATTAAAAACCACAGTTTTCGCCTTAGAAAGTGCAGGTACAAAATAACTTTCATTCCAATTAGTTAAATAATATTGCCAGGAATTTTTACCTTCAGCAATTTTATCTAATTCCGCTTCCATCTTGGCAGTAAATTCTGCTTCTAATAAATCTGGTAATGCCTTTTGTAAAAAGTCATCAACTTCTAACCCTAAAGCTGTAGGATGAAGGTTATCTTTTTTCAATTCAATATAATTGCGTTTCTTTAATGTAGCTACTGTAGGCGCGTAGGTACTAGGACGACCAATACCTTTTCTTTCCATTAATTGTACAAGTTTTGGTTCACTGTATCTTGGTGGTGGTTGGGTTTGTTTCTTTTCATGTCCGGCATTTTCTAAAGTTAGTATTTGTCCCTTTTGGACAATGGGTAAAACGGCATCTTTACCGAGATTAGGCCAATATTTTGCATAACCGTAAAATTCTACAACTTGTCCTTTAGCTTGCCAGAGAAGATTTCCTGATTGAGTAATGATTAGAGTTTTTCTCACCTGTGCAGGACGACATTGGGAGGCGATCGCTCTTTTCCAAATCATCACATACAAGTTAAACTCGTCTTCGGGTAATTCTGCCCGTAACTGCACCGAAGGACGAAATACATCTGTAGGGCGAATCGCTTCATGTGCTTCCTGTGCTGTTTTACTACTGCGGTGTTTTGCTACTTGCTGGGGTACATTTTGGGGGTCATGTTCTTCTAACCATTTACGCGCACTGGCACAAAATTCAGGACTCAGTATGACTGAATCGGTTCGCATATATGTAATTAACCCTGCTTCATATAGCTTCTGTGCCACCTGCATAGTTTTTTCGGGGGCAAATTTTAGTTTAGAACCGGCTGCTTGTTGTAGGGTTGAGGTGATAAATGGTGGAGGAGGTTGACGATAGGTGAGTTTCCCTTCAACTTGGATGACTTGATGAGGATGTTGTTTAGCTTCTGCAACTAATCTATCTGCTTCTACTGCTGATAAAACCCGCTTAGATTCTGGTTTTTCTGGGTTATTCGTAGCTGCATCATCATGGGTTTCTGCTTCCGTTTCTGCTGTTTCTGTGGGAGTATTAGCTGTACCTTTGTATAAAGCCCGAAATCCTTCTTGATAGTCTACCCAGACACTCCAATAATCTTGGGGAACAAAGACTTGAATTTCTCTTTCGCGCTGACAGATGAGGTGTAATGTCGCGCTTTGAACTCTACCTACGCTTTTTGCACCGTTATTTAATGCCCAAACTAGGGGACTGCCTTTGTATCCTACTAGCTTGTCAAGACAATCTCGACATAATCCTGCACCGATTAAGTTGGAGTCAAGTTTTCGGGGATGAGCGATCGCACTTTTGACCGCAGATGGTGTAATCTCTGTATAAACTACTCGTTTAGGTTCTCTTAATCCTAAAGTTTCTTTAAGATGCCAAGCAATAGTTTCACCTTCTCTATCAGGGTCTGTTGCTAAAACAACTTCATCAACTTGTTTAACAGCAGCTTTGAGTTGTTGAATTGTTTCTTTAGCCCGTTGGTCACGGGGGATATAATTACAACGGACGCTGTTACTTTCTATTGTGAATCCTAGTGAATCTTCACCCTCATTACTAAGTTCGCGGATATGTCCACAACTAGCGCGAACTATCCAATCTGAACCGAGAATTTGACTCAGTTTTTTAACTTTTCCGGGTGATTCCACCACTAGGAGGCGTTTGGCCATAGCACCTGATTTTATGAATGTTCTATATTGGTAATAGATCCTTCGAGAATAACATAATATAACAAAAAGATCCCCGACTTCCTCTACAAAATTTTTCTTAGGACTGACGTTATTAAGGAGATACTTATGAAAAAATTAATCAAATAACCCCCATCTTAGCTACTCAATGGAATAAACTTGAATCTAGCAGATCAATTTCGCCCTTTTTCTTTTACAGAAGATTTACAACTTCGTTTAGAAGAACTATTAGAAAAGAATAAAGAAAATTTACTTAATTCAGATGAACAGGCAGAATTAGCTGGTTTACTGGAATTAGAAAAAATATTCAGTTTTATCAACGCGAAACTTGCTTATTAGTTGTAGTTATTAAAAACGGTTATTCGCTTCTTCGCTTAATACCAATCAATCTGATGATAACATTAATATGATTGACAGATGGTCAAATATAAGTAAATATGAGAAAAAATATCTTAAAGAAGCTATGTCAGCTTATGATAAAATTATAGAATGTAAGGATGATGTTATAAAAATAGCTAATCGGTATCAATTAAATTGTGAGGATGTTGAACGAGCTAAAGATTATGCTTTTGGTAAAGGAGTAGCACAAAATCAATTCATTCCTGATTTAGGTATGGCCAAGAGTTGGGAAAGAATGGCGTTAGGACAAGAAATTGATAGTGATGAGGTATTACTAAAACATGAAATTCTCGAATCTGACTTAGTAATTAATCAAGGTATGAATCAATTAAATGCTCATAAAATAGCTCAAAAGCAATATCCTTGGTCTATTATCATAAATAAAGGAGAATAAGTAACCATGAGTAAAACATCTGAAGAAAAGTTTTTAGCAGCATTAGATATTTGTGAATCATTAATTAATTTTAAATATCGTCCCACAAATTTAACCTATCAAGCAATAGAGTTATTCTGTGAAATTGGTGAAAATCCTAGAGAATTATTAGAATTATGTCATAAATATTCTAGTAATAGAGTGGATGAAAAGCACAAACACAGAGATAAATACAAAAAACACCATTATTCTCCATCATTTGACCTACCTCGGCGTAATTTTTTTAGTGAAGAAGCAAAAAAAATACTTTTAACTTTGCAAAAATCCTCTAAAATTGATAAAGTTTGTCAAATTATCAAAGAATATGCCACAAGTGTAGATAATTGGCGTGTTGATTGTCCGCTTGGTTTTGGCATAAAAGATCATTGTAGTTTTTTGAGCTTTTTTCTTAATCTTGATCGCTGCCAATTTGAATATTTTACAGATAATTTTACAACACCAGAAGAAATTGCTGAATTGTTTCAAGATTGGAGGGGAATTGATTTTAATACTGTAATTGACAAACAAAAAGTAGTAAAGTTTTAATAAATTAATTAACTAATAATGCAATCTGATTTACAAACCCCACTGGATTTAGAAGAAGTTACTTTTTCCCACATTCCTGTTCTCAGTCAGGAAGTAATTACAGGTTTAAATATTCAACCTGGTGGAAATTATTTAGATTTAACCGTTGGTGGTGGTGGTCACAGTCGCTTAATTTTAGAAACTGCTGAAGATGTTAAATTAACTTGTGTTGACCAAGATGAGGATGCTTTAAAAGCCGCAAAAGAGAACTTAGTAGAATTTGGGGATAGAGTTAAATTTATTCATAGCAACTTTGCCAATTTTCAATTTCCCGAAAATAGTTATGATGGAATTTTAGCTGATTTAGGAGTAAGTTCATATCATTTAGATAACCCAGAAAGAGGTTTTAGTTTTCGCAATACTGCTAACTTAGATATGCGAATGAACCAGCAACAATCTTTAACTGCTGGCGATATCATCAATGAATGGGACGAAGAAGAATTAGCGGATATTTTCTTTAAATATGGTGAAGAGAGACTTTCGAGAAAAATAGCCAGAAGAATAGTAGAAAAACGTCCATTTCATACTACTACAGAATTAGCGGAAGCAATTTTTTATTCCGTCCCTCCTAAATATCGTCATGGCAGAATTCACCCGGCCACCCGTGTTTTTCAAGCCTTACGCATAGCAGTCAACGACGAGTTAAAAGTCCTAGAAACCCTCATAGAAAAAGCACCAAACGCCCTTATTCCCGGCGGCAGAATAGCAATAATCAGCTTTCACAGCTTAGAAGACCGACCAGTTAAACATGGTTTGAGAAATTCCCCATTATTGAGAATATTGACAAAAAAACCCATAATTGCCACAGAAGAAGAAACAAAACAAAACCCCCGTTCTCGTTCTGCTAAATTGAGAGTAGCAGAAAAGAAAATCATAGAAGAATAATAGAATTTTGTCGAGACGTTCCATGGAACATCTCTACACCTTTGTAAAACTTACAGAGAAATCAACTTAAACTCTTTTCCTCTGTGTCCTCTGTAGTTCGTTTTCCATAATTCCTATGCAAACCATCCTCCGTCAACGTCGCCAAAAACTAGCCCAAATCATAGACTTTCCGGCCATTCTGTGGTCAGGTAGTAGTAGTTCCCGCAACTTCCCCGCTAATACCTTTCCCCACCGTGCCAATAGCCATTTTCTCTATTTTGCCGGAATTCCCCTCGAAAATGCCGCCATTCGCCTAGAAAGTGGCAAGCTACAACTATTCATAGATGACCCCCACCCCAGTAGCTCCCTCTGGCATGGAGAAACCCCCACCCGTGAAGAAATTGCCGCCAAAATAGGCGCGGATGAAGCCAAAACCATGGCACAATTAGGAAATTACTTAGAAAATGTGGCGACTTTGCCAGTACAAGATGCAACTACTTGGACACAGCAAACACAACTTTTAAATCGCTGGGTTTTACCAAAAAATCCACTAGAAGGAATTGATTTAGAACTAGCAAAAGCTATTGTTTCCCTTCGTATTACCCACGACGAAGCCGCTTTAGTAGAATTACGTAAAGCTGCGGCTGTGAGTGTAACAGCACACAAAGCAGGAATGGCTGTAACTGGGAAAGCTAAACTTGAAGCCGAAGTCCGCGCTGCAATGGAAGCAGTAATTATAGGTCAGAATATGACCACTGCTTACAACAGTATTGTCACAGTTCATGGTGAGGTTTTACACAATAATCATTATTACCACTCTCTAAAACCAGGAGATTTACTTTTAGCTGACGTAGGTGCAGAAACCCAAACAGGTTGGGCGGCGGATATTACTCGGACTTGGCCTGTTTCTGGTAAGTTTTCATCTACCCAAAGAGATATTTATGATATTGTTTTAGCTGCCCATGATGGTTGTATTCAAAATATAGCTCCTGGGGTAGAATATGCAGAAATTCATTTATTAGCAGCAACTATCATTACCGAAGGTTTAGTAGATTTAGGAATTTTGCAAGGTAAACCAGAAGATTTAGTAAAAATGGATCTTCATGCTTTATTTTTCCCTCATGGTATTGGGCATCTTTTAGGTTTAGATGTTCATGATATGGAAGATTTAGGAGATATAGCTGGGTATGATGAAGGCAGAAGCCGAAGCAGTCGTTTTGGTTTAAGTTATTTGCGGCTAAATCGTCCTTTACGTGCGGGAATGTTAGTTACAATTGAACCAGGATTTTACCAAGTTCCCGCGATTTTAAATGATCCAAAAATTCGTGATCAATATCAATATTTACTTAATTGGGAAAGATTAGAAAAGTTTGTTGATGTGCGAGGAATTCGGATTGAAGATGATGTATTAGTTACAGAATCAGGGAGTGAGGTTTTAACTGCCGCATTACCAACTCAAGCTACTGCTATTGAAGATTTAGTTGGTTGTTAAATATAAAATTTTTTTAACAAACTACAGATAGGCAGAGGACTCAGAGGAATAAAGATGTTTGAGTATTTTTGTATTTGGAAGTCTCTAAATTAGAATATAGCCAGCCTCTAAATAAGATATAACAATCTCTTTTTCTCTACCTCTGCGCTCTGTGCGTTCTCTGCGGTTCGTTTTAAAAATTAAGTTCATAAATCAAATAGGATTGCTATAGCAATTAAAATATAGCTGTAGCCAGGATGATTATGACATTATTGATCCTTGGAATATAATCACAGCAAGTTACTTCTTACCTTGTGCTATCATTTAAAATGAGGGATTATGCTCATAATCCCAACATTTGTTATCCCGCCAAACTTCATTTTTTGCCTGACATTCTTCCTTTTCTTTAATACCAGGAATTGAGGTAGGCTGAATAATGTTTAAGCTGGATGTAACATAAGAAATCATGAACGAACCTGCAAAGAAACCACACAAGATTAAAGTTCCAAAAAAAAACGTAACGCTGACAAATCTGACAACAGCTATAACAGAAATACCAGGGTTTTTCCCATAGAGTTTATAGCGCATACATTTCCTCTAAATGGTGTTTATGGCAGATAACACCCTGGGAATGTTTACGCGCTGATAATGTCAACTTGCAAAATTATTTATAACAAAATATATTGAGTATTTCTGTTAGCTAATAGACCATAGGGAAGAGGGAAGAGGGAAGAGGCAAGAGGCAAGAGGGAAGAGGGAAGAGGGGCAATAATTTCATTCTTCATTCTTCATTCTTCATTCTGAACTCCTGACTCCTGAACTCCTGAACTCCTAACAAATATCCGTTGCTACCATTAATTAGTAACAACGGATATTTTTCGATATATTCCTAGAAAAATCAGGAATAATTAACTATTTCTCTTTTTTCTCAAAACGAGGGGGTTCGCGGAAGGCGATCGCAAAAAAGAGTACACCTATTGCGAGGGTTAAAATCAAGATGTAAGCAACACTTTCCATATTCTTCAGATCCTGCCTGTTGAGCCAGTAATTTTAGTTTAGCAAGCCGGGGAAAAAGTATGAAGTAGAAAAATCTACTTCACACCTCATCCAAGTTTTAAGCTTCCGTTCTCCGGCGAGTTGTCTTGTCACCCAGCTTCTGGAACAGACCCCATTCAACTTGTTCTTCTTCAATTTCCACACCGGCAAATACATCACGGTAAATTGTCCGTGAACCATGCCACAGGTGACCAAAGAAGAATAATAGAGCGAATACAGCATGACCAAAGGTAAACCAACCTCTGGGAGAAGTACGGAATACACCGTCAGATTTCAAGGTTTCTCTGTCAAATTCAAAGATCTCTCCACCTTGAGCTTTACGGGCATACTTCTTCACATCGGCGGGATCTGTAAAGGTTTTACCATTCAAGTTACCGCCGTAGAAGCTGACAGTTAGGCCAGTTTGTTCAAAGCTATATTTAGATTCTGCCCGACGGAAGGGGATGTCAGCACGGACAACACCATCTTTATCGGTCAAAATTACTGGGAAGGTTTCAAAGAAGTTAGGCAGACGACGAACTGTTAACTCGCGTCCTTCTGAATCTGTGAAAACGGCGTGACCTTGCCAAGATTCGGCAATACCATCACCATTTACCATTGCACCGGTACGGAATAAACCACCTTTAGCAGGGCTATTACCGACGTAATCATAGAAGGCTAATTTTTCAGGAATCTTCGCCCAAGCTTCACTCAGAGTTGCACCTTCAGCAACACTGGTTTGCACACGGCGCTGAATTTCTTGACGGAAGTAACCTTGATCCCACTGATAGCGGGTAGGGCCAAACAATTCGATGGGGGTGGTAGCGTTACCGTACCACATAGTTCCGGCTACTACGAAAGCAGCAAAGAATACTGCGGCGATACTGCTAGAAAGTACGGTTTCAATGTTACCCATCCGTAGGGCTTTATAGAGCCTTTCGGGGGGTCTAACTGTGAGGTGGAATAAACCAGCGATAATACCAACTACACCAGCCGCAATGTGGTGAGCAACAACGCCACCGGGGTTAAAGGGGTTAAACCCGGCCGGACCCCATTCTGGTGCTACTGGCTGAATACTGCCAGTAATACCATAGGCATCAGATACCCACATTCCTGGGCCAAATAGTCCAGTCTGGTGGAAAGCACCGAAACCAAAGCAAAGTAAACCAGATAAGAACAGGTGAATACCAAACATTTTTGGCAAGTCTAGAGCAGGTTCGCCAGTGCGAGGATCTCTAAACAGTTCCAAATCCCAGAAAACCCAGTGCCAAACGGCAGCTAGGAACAATAAACCAGAAAGAACAATGTGTGCAGCAGCAACGCCTTCAAATGACCAGAAACCGGGATCTACTGCGGTATTTCCAGTTACGCTCCAACCACCCCAAGATTCGGTCACGCCTAAACGTGCCATGAAGGGAAGTACGAACATTCCTTGTCGCCACATGGGGTTGAGAACTGGATCACTGGGGTTATAAATGGCTAATTCGTACAGCGCCATTGAACCAGCCCAGCCAGCTACTAAAGCTGTGTGCATTAAGTGTACAGAAATCAGCCGACCTGGATCGTTCAGAACGACTGTATGTACTCGGTACCAAGGTAGTCCCATTGACTACTAGCCTCCTGGATGAGTTGTGTTTACAAAGCAATTTTGTTACTGAGGTTCAAAAAAGACGTAAGCCGCCAATTAGAACAATCTCTGAGTTTTTTATTGCTGATTTTGAGTTTGGTAATACTGACTCACTACCATAGCTTGAGTTCTTTTTCAAGAACTAGCTGTTTGAGTGTTGGGCGATCGCATAACCGCCCCTGTAGGCATTACTAAACAAAAATGAGAATATTTTAAAAAGTGTAACTATTGATGGGACGCTTTGCAAGGGTTTCCATTGCTAGGATTACCTAGCTTGGGACTTAAACATCATTACCAACCGCGAGAAATGGTGGTTATAACCTCATTTATCTAACAAGCTGGAGTTTTTTAAGTCCACTATTCCAGCATAAAACCATATTGGATTTTTAGCAGGTGAACTGCTTGGAAAAGCACTTCGCCATCGCTTGTAAAGAAAACTATAGGTAGTATTTTAAAGTATATGTGTATCAATATTGTCTATAGTAAGAAAGGCACGCAAAATACTGTAATTGACTGTAAAATCCGATCCATGGCTCGACTATGGATACTCTTATACCTGCTTATTCCCTAATTGACAAAATTATACTACAAATGGCTTTATCTAAACTCTTACTAAGACTTAAAAAATTTAGATTGAATAAAGAGGCATAAAAACCTCTTTATTCTCAATAGAGATTTTATCACCAATTACCTATTACCAGCCTAAACTAGATAAATAGCAACTTGGGTTATTAGGTTATTAAACAACCAATTCAAGATTGTGAAGCTGACACTTAGCCTCAGCAGTTGCCAAACGTTGAATTACTTGTTCCGCGCTGATGAGTCTTCTCAAAACTACTCTGCCAATGACATCATGATCAAGTTCAGGAGTAATTGGCTTAACTTCTATGGTAACAATTGCTTCTTCTACTTGATAAAGCCACATTAATTCCTGGTTTTCCGTCAAACAAAGATTCAACTGTTTAATTTCGGGTTCTCTACGCCAGGAAATCATTTGCCATAGTCCATCAGATGCCCAAACTCTACCAATTTTCCATCCCTCAGCCAGAAAAAAATATTTCACAGTCCTATTCTCACTTTTCAAGTTTCAAAATGTGTTGACTATCAAGCGTTGACTGCACCCATAAGATACGCCTTTAACCAATCATAGTCTTGGTATATAATTTCGTGAAAATGTTACTTTTTGTATAGATATGCTTAAAATTAGCTAAAATTGAAACTCCATCTGATTTATGAGAATTGTGTCAGTAATTATACGACAATAATCGTGATGGAATGTCATAAAAATTAATATAAGTAATTAATCATCAAAATAAAATACTAAGTTAAAATAACTATAAACATAATTGCAAAGTTATATTCCTACACTGGAAAAAGCAAAAATAATATAGCAGAAGGCAAGAGGCAAGAGGTAATACTTTGATTTCGCTCAGTAACCAGAGGCAATAGTAAAATTATTGGTATGATTAGGTTTTAAGGATCAATAATGTCCTAATCATCCTAGCTACAGCTATATTTATAGGACTTACGCATTTTAACCAAATGTAGGGGTTTGAGATTGCTTCCTTACGTCGCAATGACAGTATTTGAAATAGGTTTTGCGTAAGTCCAGATTTATAGGAATATTAAATTAAGCTGATACAACCAGATGTAGAACATTGCTGACAGGAGGACAAGATAGCTAGAAGCTAGAGAGAGCAAGCTTCATAGCTCTTTGCCCTTTGATGTAATCCTTCAACCGATAGCGGCTAAATTGCATTAATTCTTCTATAGTTTTTTGGAACATTTGATGTATCCCAAGCCAATAATAGAGATGTTGACCTACACAAAAACTGCTGTGTCTGCGTTGCTGACGGGATGACAAAAATAGTTAAAATGCAGACAGAATAAGCCTCATAGCTCTCTCACCGCGTTGATAATACTTCCGCTTATTAGGAGATAATCT
>JBJTUF010000277.1:0-26764 GCA_046080565.1 Cuspidothrix sp.
TACGTCTTTTTTACCTGATTTGATTAGTGAACTTGATTATTTAGTGAAGTTTACACAACAAAATCTTATCTTTATTTCTGCTTGACTACCTACTCAATTCTCCTCAAAGTTTTTTTCGACTTTTTCAGCAAACCCTACATAACATCCTCGTATCCCTCCTCTACAGTCATAAGAGCATACTGATCGGGTACAAGACCATAATACTCTGTCTCTGTGAAACCGTATGCAAAAAACGCCCCATAATCATGATTGACTAGCCCCAAGGAACTACCCACAGTTCGAGCGAACTGTTGTGCTAATGATTCATTTCCCCACCAAACCTGTTGTTGTAATTGCTGTCTTAGTGATGAATCACTATTAAATATCCCAGAAACTGTCGTCACATCATAATCAGTTCCATTCACAGTGAAAGTCGCAGCATTAGCAGCAGAAGCACCAGCTAAGATAGCAGCAGCACTACCAACACCCACAAAAAAAGCACTTATCCGATTCAGATTCAACTTCATAACACTATCTCCTACGTTGTTTTACACAAATTTAGCTGTGTGCGGCGACATATTTTAGTAATTCCAGCACTAGAACCAGTAGAACACGGGTATTTTTTTTTTGCAAGTAACTTTATCTAATCTTTAATGTATCCTTTGCGTCTTCATCTAAAGTTTATAATAGCTGTCAGATCCCCGACTTATTAAAGAAGTTAGGGATCTCAGAAAACCAGGGTTTAAGCAAATCTAGCTAATAATTCCTCACGGGATAATTGTAAAAGCAAAGGAGTAAATTCTTCTCTATTCATAGCAATGAGAGGGTTGATTATTGTTGCTAATTGTGAATCAACTGCACCAAAACGCACTTGCAAGATACTTTCAATCATAGCGCGTCGTTCTCTTTCTATCCCTTCTTGTTGTCCTTCTTGTCGTCCTTCTTGTCGTTCTTGTGTTTTAAGTTCTTCTAATTGTTGTTGATACATTTGGTGATAATTTCATGATTAACTCCTGATCATCTTTATCAATATCGTGTTCTTGACGCTGACGAGCCGATAACACAGCAATTAGGTTATGTACTAATTGTATAATATCCGCAAGGAAGGGAGTGTTATTTGCTAGTGTTTCTAATTCTTCTACTGCTTGTCTTTGTACTTTTCCTCTCCCTAAAACCCGCAAAAACAGTGTTTCGGGTGTACTTGGTAGTTGGTGAATTGCTACAACTACGGTTTTAAATAGTTTTGGTACAAAATAGACACCCTTTCCCCAGTTTGTTTCATCCAGAGTACCATTACAACTCTCTAAAATTTCTACTGATACTGTAGGCGTAAAAATCCATAATTGAGGTAACTCTGTTTCGTCTATTCGCGTATCATTGCGTTTTGTTTGCCGTTCTAAGTCTGCATGAACGTCAAATAATTTACCTATACAACTGCGAATTTCACTTTTGCTAACAGGGTTACGAAATGGTTCAAATATGGCATAATTTCTGGCCATTGTCCCTAATATTCCTAGTGTTTCTAGGCTTTGTGTGGGTTGAGGAAAAGGAATAAATAATACATCAATTTGTCTAACTTCTGAGGTGATATCTTTGCTGGTTTCGACTTGTCCGTAAGGTGTTAATAGTTCTGTGAGATATTGTTTGGCGAATTGGTCATGTATAAAGCGTGTCATCAGATTGTAATTCCTGTTTGCATCCTGTTCATCTGATTCTGATATGTTTGTTTCAAAGTAATACAAGGGTTTAGCAGTGCTAAACCTCTACAATTACAACTCAGATTAAACTTTTGCTAATAATGGTGCAGCAGATAAAAGGGTTTTTGTATATGGATGTTGAGGATTAGCAAAAATTTCTTTTGTGTTTCCTAATTCGACTATTTTACCACTATTCATAACGGCGATGCGATCGCACAAAAAACGAGCTAACCATAAATCATGGGTGATGAATAAATAGGTTAATTCAAATTCATCTTTTAATTGTAACATTAAATCTAAAACCTGTGATTGCACACTTGCATCTAACATACTCACTGGTTCATCACATATTACCAGTTTAGGTTGGGTAATTAAAGCTCTAGCTATTGCTACTCTTTGTTGTTGTCCTCCTGATAAGTCTGATGGATAACGTTGATAATAAGCTTCTGCTGGTGTTAAACCCACTTTTTCTAACATCCATAAAACCTTTTCTTTGGCTTTTTCTGGATTAGCTAAATTGTGAATTAATAGGGGATCTGCTATACTTTGTCCTACGGTCATAGCAGGATTTAAACAAGCATGGGGATCTTGAAATACCATTTGGATTTGTCTACGGGAAGCGCGGATTTCTTTGGGGGATAATTTGGTTAATTCTTGTCCTAAAAATTCTACTTTTCCGGCAGTAGGTGGAATTAGTTGTAAGATGGTTCTGGAAAGTGTACTTTTTCCACAACCAGATTCTCCCACTAATCCTAATATTTCTCCTGGATATAATTCTAAATTGATGCCATCTACAGCTTTAATTTGTTGTCCTTGTCCTTTAAATATTCTTTCTATAAAATTCGGTTCTATGGTATAATGTTTTCGTAATTCTTGAATTTTAAGAATTGGATTTTCTTGATTTACTGTTCCCTGTTCTTTTCCCTCTTCTTTTTGAATATGTAAAGCTGCTTTTAATAAAGATTGGGTGTATTCATGTTCGGGATGTTTAAATACTGTTTCGGTTTTTCCCATTTCTACCATTTTTCCTTGATACATGACACCAATGCGATCGCAATATTCCGCTACCATTGCCAAATCATGGGAAATTAATAATAATCCCATATTTTCTTCATCGCATAATCGTGTTAGTTCTTGTAAAATTTGAGCAGAAACGGTAACATCTAAGCTGGTTGTAGGTTCATCAGCAACAATTAATTTAGGATTTAATAATAAAGCTAATGCAATTGCCACCCGTTGACGCATCCCACCGCTAAACTCATGGGGATACTGATTCCAGCGCGTGGCAGGGATTTTTACCTTTTCTAAAGTTGCTAAAGCTTTTTCTTTCGCTTCTTGTTTAGTTAACTCTGGTGAATGTGCAGCTAGGGTTTCTAAGCAATGATTACCAATAGTCATTAAAGGATCTAATCTTGTCATTGGGTCTTGGAATACTAAAGCTACCGCTTCACCGCGAAATTTTCGCATCTCCAATAAAGTTAAATCTAATACAGAATCTCCACGAAAAATTACTTTGCCTTCTACCTGGCTAGATGTTGGCAATAAACGCATAATTGCCCTTCCAATGGTGGATTTACCACAACCAGACTCTCCCACTAAGCCCATCTTTTCTCCTGGTTGCAGTGTAAAAGATACATGATCAACCGCCCAGGTTGTTGCTTCTTCATTACCTTGGGGATAAGCTACACGGAGATTTTCGATACTAAATAAGCTTTCAGTCATAGTTGAATTATATAAAACCTAAATTTAGGATAGTGTAGCAGAAGATCCGGGATATTTATTTTGATCGGATCTATGGCAGTTAGTATAGTAAATTAACAGTTATAAATCGGGAATAGGAAGAAGAGAAAAATAGTTAAGGGACTGCCAAGAAATAAATTATCCTTGTTAACAAACCGCAGAGACGCATAGGAATAAGAGTTTGAGAGATTTCTGGGTTAGGTGGTTGAGTATTTATTTATTTGGAAATCCCTAATGAATTATAAACTTATCTCATATTTAAGACTTACGCATGTTAAGGAAATCTAGTGATTTGAGATTGCTTCCTTAGGTGGTAATGAAAGTATTTGTAGTAGGTTTTGCGTAAGTTTAGATATTATCTCAGTGAGTAGAATTATGCTCAGAAAAAGATATTGAAATTATTATTCATTTATTAAAAGAGGAATGCAGAATATTAGTCTTATTAAAAAACTATAAAATTAACACCTGTTCCCTAAGTAGATATTTCAAAAGTTTAAGAAGGTACTGTCATGATTTTCGTGATAATGTAGTATTAAGAATTATAAATATTCTTTGCTCACTCAAGATAGCATAGATGTTTATAATTGATACCATTTCCTCCTGGCATCTTCTATGAATACTGATAAAATAGCGATGAATTGGCAACAATTAACATCATCTGATGTAATTGTTAATACCAATTCTAATCTCTTGAGCGAAATTGTTCAAGAAACTTTTGCTTTAACTCGTCGTCTGTTTATTCAATTACAACGCCGTCCTTCTACCCTGGTGGCGGGTATTATTCAACCAGTAATGTGGTTGGTTTTATTTGGTGCTTTATTCCAAAATGCTCCCAAAGGTTTGTTTGGTAGTACGACAAATTACGGACAATTTTTGGCTGCTGGTGTAATAGTATTTACTGCTTTTGCTGGGGCTTTAAATGCTGGTTTACCGATTATGTTTGATAGGGAATTTGGCTTTTTAAATCGCTTGCTGGTTGCACCTTTAGCTTCGCGCTTTTCAATTGTTTTTGCTTCTGCTATTTTTATCATTAGCCAAAGTTTGCTACAAGCGGCGGTAATTGTGGGGGCGGCGGCATTTTTAGGGGCTGGCTTACCTGATGTTACAGGATTGTGTGCGATCGCTCTCATTGTCTTTTTACTGGCTTTGGGTGTCACGGCCATTTCTCTGGGTTTAGCTTTTGCATTACCGGGACATATTGAATTAATTGCCGTAATTTTTGTTACTAACCTACCGCTATTATTTGCCAGTACAGCCTTAGCACCTTTATCATTTATGCCTGGTTGGTTGCAGGTTGTTGTCACCCTCAACCCTCTGAGTTATGCTATTGAACCCATTCGTTATTTGTATCTACATAGCAGTTGGGGAATAAATGACATAGTGATGTCCGCTTTCTGGGGAGATGTTACCTTTGGAGGGGCGTTATTAGTATTATTGGGTTTTGCAATTTTGGCTTTAGTCAGTATTCAACCCCAACTACGGCGAACACTTGCTTAAATAGGTTGGCGTTAAATATTGTCGTGATAGTAAGGCAAGAGGCAAGAGGCAAGAGTAAAGAAGTTTTCAGCCATTTTACTTTTCTTTACTCAGTTTGGTTTTATTGTGTTGACCTACTTAATATAGAAAGCAGCATAAGAGGGGAAATTCGATGTCAAGACAATTTTTACAAGTTCACAAAATTATTATTGCCACTATTGCCGGCATCAGCTTGGCTTCAATGTTAGCAATAGAACCTAGTTTAGCCAATCCTAATCAACCTTTTAAGAGTTTGGAAAGCGATCGCAATACTAACCCTCTATCTAACAGTTCTGGGGATTTTAATATGTTGGAGATGATTCATCAAGCTAACTTTGGTAATATCCAATGGAATGCTGATGAACAAAATCAACAGTTAGACTTAGCAGCACAAGCATTTAGGGCTGAACAACAAAAACGTCTCCAGATCCAAACACAACAACAAAACCCAGGCACACCAGCGAATACATCTAACCTGAATCAAAACCTCTTGCCTTTACTTGTACCCTCAGCAGGTAAGTAATGAAGGCAGGGGATGCAGGGGACGCAGGGGATGCAATATATTTTCTCCTGCCTCCTACCTTCTCCTATAAACCAATTGCTGCTAGAACATCATCAGCGTGGGTAGGCGTATTCACTGCTGTATCAACATGAATAATCTTACCACTACCATCAATGATGTAAGTAACACGCTTCGCATAACCACCACCATCAACATCATAAGCTTTAATGATGCTCTTATCTGTATCCGCCAATAGGGGGAAATTGAGACTATACTTAGAGGTGAATGCTTGGTGAGCTACTTCATCATCCGCACTCACACCTAGTACCACAATACCTTTACTAACATATTTGTCCTTAGCATCCCGGAAACTGCAAGCTTGCTTGGTGCAGCCTGGTGTGTCGTCTTTGGGATAAAAATAGAGAACTACGGTTTTACCAGCAAAATCAGATAATGAAACTGCATTACCGTTTGTGTCCTTAGTGCTAAATGCAGGTGCGTCTGTACCAACTGATAGAGGCATAATTCACCTTGTCCTGTTTAAAAATCTTCATGTAATGAAAATTTTACAATAATTTACAATATTTATATAAATTGTTCATGAGTATTCTCAACGAGAACTATCTATTTACAAAGTATTGACAAAAAGCACAATTTGGAGTAAGAAAATGCCAATATCTGTTATAGATCCGTCCAAGCTCAAACCCTTAGTTTATACTGATAAAGCACTAGAACGAGCCGAGCGATCGCTCTTATGTTCTCCCTTTAACCTGAAACTGTTTATGGCCATGACCAGTCAAAGCATCCAGTTAGGAGCTATAGCCATGGTAAGAGGAGTACAACAGAATTATACTAACCGCCCCTTATCAGAATTAGCCTGTGAAGATGCTTTAGCTTGGCTAATTGATGTGGGAGTATTGCGGCGAGAAGTTGACGGACAAGGCATTACAGATAGTTTTCGCCTTACTCCTTTAGGTCATCAATTGATGGGCAAATTAACAGATCAAAACTGGCGTAGTCCTTCATTGAGCGATCGCAGTCAAGATTTTATCGCTCGTTGGTTGCGTTTACCTTTTTAAAGGAATAGGCAAGAGGCAAGAGGGAATAGGCAATAGGCAAAAAGCAGGAGAAAATATATTGCCTCCCCTGCCTCCCCTGCACCCCTGCCTCTCTGCACCCCTGCCTTGCTATCAGTTGAAAAAGTTACAAGTGATCTACCGATGCAGTATCAAATCTCAACATACTAAATTGTAGTTAAAAATGAAATCAATCATGGTAGTGGGAACGACATCCCACGCAGGTAAATCACTGATAACAACAGCTATTTGTCGGATTATGTCCCGCCGTGGTTGGCGAGTAACCCCATTTAAAGGGCAAAACATGGCTTTAAATGCCTATGTCACTGCCAGTGGTGGAGAAATAGGATATGCTCAAGCAGTACAAGCTTGGGCTGCGGGAGTAGCACCATTAGTAGAAATGAATCCTATTTTGCTTAAACCTCAAGGGGATATGACATCTCAAGTGATCCTCAAAGGTAAAGCAGTGGGTAACGTCAGCGCCACAGACTATTATCAAGAGTATTTTGAAATTGGTTGGCAGAGTATTAAAGAATCCCTACAATCCTTATCTACAGAGTTTGATGTCATCGTTTGTGAAGGTGCTGGCAGTCCCGCAGAAATTAATCTCAAACATCGAGATTTAACTAATATGCGGGTAGCAAAACATCTGAATGCACCTACTTTATTAGTAGTAGATATTGATCGAGGTGGGGCATTTGCTCATGTAGTTGGCACACTAGAACTATTAGATCCAGATGAACGAGCTTTAATTAAAGGAGTTTTAATTAATAAATTCAGGGGACAAAGATCAATTCTCGAACCGGGAATTAAATGGTTAGAAGAACGTACAGGTATACCTGTAGTTGGTGTAATTCCCTATTTAGAACAGATATTTCCAGCAGAAGACTCCTTAGACTTGCTAGAACGGAAAACCACAAAAACGGCTGCTGAATTAAATATTGCGGTGATCCGTTTACCCAGAATTGCCAATTTTACGGATTTTGATCCGTTAGAATCAGAACCATCAGTGCGGGTAAAATACGTACTACCTAAGCAAGATTTAGGACATCTTGATGCAGTGATTATCCCAGGAACAAAAACCACCATTGCAGATTTAATGGTCTTGCAAAAAAGCGGTATGGCAGAAGCAATTCAAAACTATGCTGCTTCTGGGGGAACAGTTTTAGGTATTTGTGGCGGTTTCCAAATGCTGGGGCAAACCATAGCCGATCCAGAAGGAGTAGAAGGACAAGCGGGTAAATATCAAGGGTTAAATTTATTACCTATAAAAACTGTAATAACAGGTCAAAAAATTGCCCGTCAGCGCCAAGTTACTTCTAATTATCCACAAATAGGCTTACCTGTAGCCGGTTTTGAAATTCATCAAGGGCGAACTACTTACAGCAATGCTTCGCCATCGCGCATCGAAAACCCCGCCGATCAAAAATCCTGTCAAGCACTATTTGATGATCATAATTTAGGTTTAGTAGATAATTCTCAATCTGTGTGGGGAACTTATTTACATGGTATTTTTGATAATGGACCGTGGCGACGGGCTTGGGTAAATCGTCTGCGTCAACAACGTGGTTTAAAATCTTTACCAACAGGTGTATCCAACTATCGAGAAGAACGAGAACAGATTTTGGATTCTTTAGCGACGCAAATTGAAGAACATTTAGATTTAACACCGTTCTTATAGGTGCAAATCATTATTTTTCCTCACCCTCTAAGGGTGGGGTGAGATAATAATTACTGATTCAGGATTTATGGGATATAAAGATTTATAGAATGAGAAAATAAGATAGAATATACAAAGTTATACTTTTTCAAAGTTGATGCAGTTTGAGTGGGACGAAGCGAAGAATTTAGAAAACATCCGTAAACATCAAATTGACTTCACAGACGTTTCTGAAATGTTTGATAGTCCAATGTTGATTGAAGAAGATGAACGTTTTGATTATGGTGAAGAACGCTGGTTTGGTATTGGCTTTTTAGGAAATGGAGTCGCTGTAGTTGTCTGGACCCAAAGACGCAGTAATATAATTAGAATTATTTCAGCACGAAAGGCAAATCGTTATGAACGAAAAAGATTTGAAGAATATCTCACGTACTAATTGGCAAGCTTTAAATTCAATGTCAGATGAGGATATTGATTATTCCGATATTCCTCCATTAACTGATGAATTTTTTGCAAAAGCAACTCTGCGAATTCCAGCAGCACAAGCGAAAAATGTTATCCAATTAGATCCTGATGTAGTTGCTTGGTTTAAAGCGCAAAATACAGATTATCAAACAGCTATTAATGAGATTTTACGTCATCATATTGAAAGTAGTATTAATCAAAAATCTGCTTAATCTCAGTCAATAGTAATTTTGTCTGATAGCGAAGCATGGCGCAAGCCATATCAGGATTTACAGGATGGTTTTTCTTCAATAAACAAACTTGCATTAACATGAAACAAATTACCTAACATCTCACCTTGTTTTTTTGTTACTTCCACCTCACAATTAATTACTTTATCAACCAACTCAATTGAACCAAAAATAGCAACTAAATCACTTACTTCTAAATCCTGTGCTTCTAATAAATGCAATATTCTGGAACGAGGAGTAGAAGCATTTATAGAATAATGTTGATTTTCAAAATCTTCAATTAAGCTCAGTAATAATTCTAATAATGTATTTTCTTCTGGTGTGAGATAAGGACGAGAAATGAAATTTTCCACAATTGCTAAAAAATGCTCGTTTTCTTCCTCAGTTTTGATGATTCGTGGTTGATAAGGATATCTTTCAGAATTAGTCATTGTTTTGAGATTTTGCTGCTTTTAATACTTCTAACATAGTATTGGCAGCATCGAAAGCATCATAAGGCGACCAGACAGGATATGATTGATCCGGTTTAATTAAGTTGGTTTCTTCTTGCGCTAGTTCAGATATTAAAACTTGCATGATGTAGAGTTTATCTGCATGGCTGAGGGTGTGTAGGGTGTTGAGAAGTTCTGTGGAAACCATTTAAAAATCTCCAGGAGTTTAAAGAGCGATACTTTTAGTAAGTTTTGCTAAGGTACTTTTACAACCAAGTATATTTTAATAGGACAGAATAACCTATCTCACTTTTATAATAACTTAGTCTTAAATGCTAACTATAGTATGTAGAACTAAAGTTAGCAATAGTTTACTTTAGTAATGCTCTGGCAAATATCAAGCTTACTATTTAAATGAAAGAGTCAATTCTTCAAAAATTTGGTTGCAGAGTGAGAGAAGAAAGACTAAAAAAAAATCTCTCTCAAGAAGAGCTTGCAGAAAGAGCAGGAGTACATCGCACCTATATCGGTATGATTGAACGAGCAGAGAAAAACATCACACTTATTAATGTCCAGAAAATTGCCTTAGCACTAGAAATTCAAATATCTGATTTATTTTATGGTTTATGAAATCCCACGAAGAACTACTAGAATTTTGCGAAACATATAATATTCCTAGTGAATATCTGGTAGCTATACTGTCTGATCCAAAAGTAGTACCCATGATTCGTGGAAAAGCTTTTGGATTTTCGGTTGTCAGTCTTCTTTCAAAAGCTTTAAACCCTGAAGAATGGATAGTTGATAAACCTATAATTAACTCCCAGTTAGGTATTCATGATACAGATGTAAGAGTCACTCATTTGAAAACTAATAAAGTAATTAGTGTTGAGTGTAAATTAGCAAAAAACTTAAGTTATAAGAGATTACCAGTTTCCCAAACCACCGGAAGTTATATAAATCGTATTTTTGTTAAGTGTATGCGAAGTCGTACATTGGGTAAGGAAATGGTTGATAGACTTGCACCCAAACTAGGAATAAGTGAAGAAATTTTAGCTATTCACAATGATCAATATCTTCCTTCAAACTTTGATTTTGTTGTTACCTCAATTGGTAATGCTTTTTATAAAACTAATCCGCACACGAAAGAGTTTGAGTGGAATCCAACTATTCCAGGGATGCAATTTCTACAAAGTATTAATGATTGTCAAATGGAACTCAAAGATTTTGCTTTTCATCGGATGTATATTGCTCGTTCACGTGACATTATAATTAGTGAAAAAACGGGAATAAAATGCACAAGGAGGAAATGTAATAATCCTACCAATTGTGGATTCATACCTAACTATCCGGCACTACACTTTGAAGATGGAAATAAAATTCCTCTAGAACCTTGGATACCACTAGAAAGATCAGAAGATTTATTTAATCAAATCATAATTTAAACAAAGCTGAATTGGACTGACTGTAAAAGGAAGGTAATTAGTTATAAATAATTCTCTGCCTTTATATCGGCTACCTTTCGTAACTTTTTGCTGTTTAATATCACCATTTTTAATACTCTGTGTCAGCTTTTGATCATCAGTACGATTAATAGTATAGTTCCATTCTTTTTCATCAATCACTTTAGCCCATGAATAGAGTTCTTGAATTTGATCACTATTATCATAAGTCAATAAAAATTTAAATCTATTATTTAGGCGTTTAATAGCATTAGCAAGTCTATAATGACACTGTTTAGAAAAAGAGCAATTATAGAATTTATCTTGATCAGCATTAAAATAAGGGGGATCTATAAACAAAAAAGTTCCGTCTTCAACTTGTTCTAACACTTCTTCAAAGTCCAACTGAGTAATGCGAACATTCTGTAATTTCTCAGCAGTACGAATGATATTTTTACCCCAGTTTTCAGGGCGCATACTATATTTTTCTCCATACCCCCAATAACAATTTTTCATATTCATGATTCCTGAGTATGAAGTGCGATTTAGGTAATACCAGCGTAAGGCTTTTTCTAGGTTATTACTAGGAGAAAATATGTTTTTATAAAAATGGTGTCTTTCCTTTGTTGCCACTTCATTTTTTAGAGCATTAATTAGTTTGTCTGGATAATCACGAATGTATAAATAAACATTGATTAATTCATCATCAATGTCATTTAGCCAATTTTTTTGAACTTTATCCTTGGCAAAAAATATAGAAGCCCCACCAGCAAAAGGTTCAACATAACAACAATGAGGAGGTATATATTCTAAAATTAATTTTCTGGCGTAAAACTTGCCACCTGGATATCGAAAGGGTGAGTTAATAGCTTGTTTCATTTTGTTAATGCTAACTATAGTAGGCAATACTATCAGAATTACAAGATCATTTGCAATCATTTTACTGATTTTTGATCTTAGCTATAAAATTAACAGCGATCGCCCCCACCCCAAAAACCCATCACCCAACTACCCAACAAGCGGTAAAATTAACAATCCAACCCCAATTCCCTCCTTGATATGTATTGCGACTACCTGGTACAAATCCTCACCGCCCGCGTCTATGATGTAGCCCAGGAAACACCACTGGAATATGCCCCCAACCTCTCCCACCGCATCCACAATAAACTGCTACTGAAGCGGGAAGATATGCAGTCTGTCTTTTCCTTTAAACTACGGGGTGCATATAACAAAATGGCTAACCTGACTCCAGACTTACTGAAACAAGGTGTAATTGCTGCATCTGCGGGCAACCATGCCCAAGGTGTAGCCTTATCTGCTAGTCGCTTGGCAACAAAAGCTATTATTGTTATGCCTGTCACCACTCCCCAAGTAAAAGTTAACGCCGTGAAAGCAAGGGGAGGAGAGGTGGTTTTATATGGAAATACTTATGATGATGCTTATGCCCACGCCCGCCAATTGGAAGCAGAAAAAGGGTTAACATTTATACATCCCTTTGATGATCCTGATGTCATTGCAGGCCAGGGTACTATTGGTATGGAAATTCTCCGCCAATGTCAACAACCTATTCACGCGATTTTTGTCGCTATTGGTGGCGGTGGTTTAATTTCCGGTATTGCAGCTTATGTCAAACGCTTGCGTCCCGAAATCAAAATTATCGGTGTCGAACCTATAGACGCTGATGCTATGAGTCAATCTCTTAAAGTCGGTCATCGGGTGCGCTTGTCCCAGGTGGGTTTATTTGCGGATGGGGTAGCAGTGCGGGAAGTGGGAGAAGAAACCTTCCGCTTGTGTCAGCAATATGTGGATGAAATTATTTTGGTGGATACCGATGCTACCTGTGCGGCGATCAAAGATGTGTTTGAGGATACACGATCTATTTTAGAACCTGCGGGGGCATTGGCTGTGGCTGCTGCTAAAGTCTACGCCGAACGAGAACAAATACAAGATGAAACCCTCATCGCTGTTGCTTGCGGTGCAAATATGAACTTTGACCGTTTGCGTTTCGTGGCAGAAAGAGCAGAATTTGGAGAACGTCGAGAAGCAATTTTTGCGGTGAATATTCCTGAAAAACCGGGAAGTCTGCGTCAGTTTTGTGAATGTATTGGTAATAGGAATTTAACAGAATTTAATTATCGCATTGCTGACAATAAAGAAGCTCATATTTTTGTCGGTATGCAAATTGAAAATCGTGCCGATGCAGCGAAAATTGTGGAGAAATTTGAAAAGAATGGTTTAAAAACAATTGATTTAACCGATGATGAATTAACAAAATTACATTTACGGCACATGGTAGGGGGACATTCTCAACTGGCTGACCATGAATTATTATATCGGTTTGAATTTCCCGAACGTCCTGGCGCATTAATGAAATTTGTTGGTTCTATGTCTCCTGACTGGAATATTAGCTTATTTCATTATCGCAATAATGGTGCAGATTATGGGCGAATTGTGGTGGGAATGCAAGTACCACCCCATGAAATGAATGAATGGGAAGAGTTTCTTGATTCTTTGGGTTATAGTTATTGGGATGAAAGTCAAAATCCTGCGTATAAGTTGTTTTTAGGTTAGGATTTTATTTTTGGCAAAGAAGCAAAGGCAGCAAGGAAGATATTTAATGATTTGGCGTTAACTGACTTTTGCTGTTAGAGGGTGTTTGAAAAGTCTCTCATAGTGTATCAAGTATTTTTTGATCCCCCTAAATCATGCTTAAAAAGGGGGATTTTGATTCTTTTAAACAAACGACTCTAGGGAAGAGAAATAGAGAAATGAGGTTTTGAGATGTTTGGTTTGATTTATTTTTTGGGTTTATTTTTGAGATTCCAAATGATTTTTAATCCTAGCCATCCTAAACCAGCACCTATAAAGTAATAAGGAAAGTCTGCCCAGTTAAAGACGCTTCCTAATACCATTTTTCCCCACCAAAATGATCGTAAATAATCTAAAAATGGGAGATGCCATAATTGGATAAATTCTATTAAGGAAGTAATTGCTAATACCCATAGGGGAATTTGCCAAACGGTGGAACGTTTAGGGATAAATAGAAAAGCCAATAAACACCAAAATATTATATAAAATATTCCCCCTATTTCTTGGTTTAACCAGGAAACAGAATAACGGTATTTACTGTATAATAGTCCTATAATCAAAATGATAGTTAAGGAAATAAATGTGACTAAACGAATATTTTTAAGTGACATTTTCTTGTCAAGAGTTTTTTATTTATTATACCAGAATAGATCCCCAAATTCTTTAATTATTCGGGGATCTTATCACTTCACCTAAATTGTTTCTAAACTCATTACCCAATCTCGTACATAAGAATTTACTTGTTCGGGAACTTCATCATGGGGACAATGACCTGCATTCAGAAAATATTCTGTTAATTGGGGATAATATTCATGAAATTTTTGTGAACGTTCTCTTGCTTTCATCCAGGGATCTCCTTCACCCCATAATAATAATAAAGGACAAGTTAATTGTTTTAGTAACGTATCAACTTTTTCTCCTTGGGGCGTACTAAAAACAGAAACAAATACATCTAAAGCACCTTTGTCAAAAGCTGGATTTTGAATCTCTGCTACTAATTGATCTGTAACTGCACTTTGATCAAGGTAAACTTTTTCTAAGGTGCGGCGAATTACCCATTTTTGGCGTGTATATTGAAATAATAATGCTTGAGCTAAACGTTGTTTAAAAAACCATTTTACAGAGTTTCCTAAAACTTTTTGCAAAGGGTTTATCTGAGGTTGAACTTGATTTTCTGGTTGAGAAAATGGACCAGCACTATTAAGTAAGACTACACCAGCAGCACTTTCAGAACGTTGAGCAGCAACGCATAAACAAGCATATCCTCCCAAGGAATTACCAGCTAAAATCGTTTTTTGACCAATCACTTTACTGATAAAGTCATGAAGTTGGTCACGCCACAAGTCACCGCTATATTGTAAATTAGGTTTGGCTGAACGACCAAATCCTAATAAGTCAATAGCAAATACTTGGAAATCTGCACTCAATTCTGTGATATTCTTACGCCAATGGTCTGTGGAAGCACCAAAACCATGCACTAATAGCAAAGGTGGACGCTGAGGATGTGGTTCTCCTGCTTGTACATAGTATACATTGTGTCCGCGCCATTGCCAATATTGACCAGGAATAGGGTTTGTAGAGGGAGCGATGCTTGTTTGCATAATGCGAAGAAATATTAAGTTACTGTGAATAATTGTATAGCAGAAGGCAAGAGGCAAGAGGCAAGAGGCAAGAGGCAAGAGGCAAGAGGCAAGAGGCAAGAGGCAAGAGGCAAGAGGCAAGAGGCAAGAGGCAAGAGGCAAGAGGCAAGAGGCAAGAGTGAAATCTTTGGTATGATTAGGTTTTCCGGATCAATAATGTCCTCATCATCCTGGCTACACCTATAAATTAAATTATTTAACAACTGACAACTGACCACTAACAACTGACGAATAACAAAAATGATTACTGGAAAAACGAAACTTTTAGGAGTTATTGGCCATCCTGTGTCACATTCTCTGTCACCACTGATGCACAATGCTGCATTGGCTAAACTGGGATTAGATTATGTGTATTTGCCTTTTCCTATTGCACCGGAAAATTTAGAAACTGCGATCGCTGGTTTTGCTAGTATTGGTGTGGTTGGCTTTAGTATCACCATTCCCCATAAACAAGCAATATTGCCGTTATTATCAGAAATTTCTCCGGTTGCTCAAGCTATCGGTGCAGTTAATACTGTGACTCGACAAGGTGATAAATGGGTGGGAACAAATACAGATGTGGAAGGATTTATTGCCCCTTTACAAACTACCTATCATCAAGATTGGAGTCAGAAAAAAGCTGTAATTTTAGGCAATGGTGGTGCTGCAAGGGCAGTTGTGGCTGGTTGTATTCAACTTGGTTTATCAGAAATTCACGTCGTCGGGCGGAATGTACAGAAATTACAAGGATTTTCTCAAAGTTGGCAAAATTCACCCTTTGCTGATCAATTTCAAGTTCATGAATGGGCAGAATTACCAAACCTGCTTCACCAAGCTCACCTATTAGTAAATACTACTCCGATAGGAATGTATCCTAATGTGGAAGACTCGCCATTAAGTAGTCAAGAAATTGCTTATTTGCCTGGAGATGCCATTGCCTACGATTTAATTTATATTCCTAAACCGACCAAATTTTTGCACCTGGCCGAAAAACAAGGGGCAATTATTATTGATGGTTTAGAAATGCTAGTACAACAAGGTGCAGCAGCCTTAAAAATCTGGTTACAACAAGACTCTGTTCCAGTTGAGGAAATGCGTCAAGCATTGCAAAATCATCTGGGGATATGAGGAGGCAGAAGGCAAGAGGCAAGAGGCAAGAGGCAAGAGGGAAAAGAAAATATATTGCTTCCCTGCACCCCTGCACCTCTGCTTCCTACTGCGGCTTCCGCATATACCGTTCCTGTCCTTGGGAATTATAGATAGATACAGGCATTTGAGCATTTTGACTAATGACTTTGAGGGCTTCTTGTAAGCGTTGGAAATGACCTTGTATTTCTGGATTATTAGCTTGAAATAGGCGGTCATATTCAGGTGTTAAACGGACTTTTATTTCTTGGTTTTCGATGGTATAGGTGCAGATTTTAATCGTGTTATTACAGGTAGTATTAAGTTCATTTCGCGTTGAAGTTAAATCGCCATAGATTTCATACTGTTGTTGTGACTGTTGAAGAGAAGCATTATAGGTTTCAACCAGAGATTTAGCTTGATTGAAATAAAAAGTATTTTCACTAACCTGTTTAGCATTTTGTACAGCTTGTTCCCAAGATTTCACTGCTGCTTGCCATTGTTTTTGATTATCATAGGCTTTGGCTTGGTTAGCGGCTCTGATGGCTTGTTGATAGGATGTAGCGGCAATTTGTTCTCTTTTAGCGCGATCGCGGGCAACAGTAATTTTTGGTTGATACTCGACTAATAGCTTCCTGGCATCCTCAATTCCTAAACTATCTACAGGGATAACCTTTAAGGTATTAATGGCTGTTTGAAAATTAGATTCTACTTTTTGCCATTCTGGTGGAGAT
The DNA here is from genome assembly GCA_046080565.1 of Cuspidothrix sp. Taxonomy (GTDB): domain Bacteria; phylum Cyanobacteriota; class Cyanobacteriia; order Cyanobacteriales; family Nostocaceae; genus Cuspidothrix. The sequence continues at coordinate 16,802 of JBJTUF010000277.1, forward strand.
TTGGCTGTAGCTTGCAGTTTTGTGGCTAGTTCTCCCGCCGCTTTAGCTGTGGCAATTTTTTGTAGCCATGTTTCTTCTTGAGTTAATTTTTGATTAATACTCTTTAAAGTATTTTGATATGTGGGCAAATTTGCTTTGACTATACCATAAAATTCATGACCAGGTTTAATTAGTTCCAGTGAGGAGATAGCCTGTTTCCATAGGGTTTGTCTTTTACGTAAGTCATCCAAACTCTGAGGCGGTGTTTGAGAGGTCTTTTGTGCCGATCCGGCTGCTTCTAGGGCTGTGATCACCTTATTTATTTTGGTTGACTGTTCGGAAAAACTATTAACTAATAGCTGTGATTCTTGATAGCGAGGAGACCATTGGGGAATTTTTTGTAGGTCTTCAACTAGTTGATCTAGTTGTTTTTGCAGATTCAACAGGTCTGGGCCTGATTTAGCTAGTTTAATTTGTTGTGGATAGTCATTTTTAAATTGCTGTCCTGTTTGCAATTCTTTACATTCACCAATGACACAACCACGATAGAGAAAGAAAGCAGCACTGCCAGAAACTAAGGCAATAACTACAGCCGTACCAATAACAATGGGTAAAGGGGGTAATGATATGGAAAGTCTATTTTTTCCTGATGTGGCTGCAACATCGGCAAAAGGATCAAACTTTTCTTCTATTTCCTCTATTGGCTCGGATTCGGCTTCGTCCAAAGATAAAATTCTATCAACTGATGAATAATCTGCGAAAGATGCAGAGGTGCTAGAAGTAAAGGAATCCTCAATAGGTTCTTCTTCTAGGTCTAAAAATGAAGGTGGTGGGTTTTCTGAATCGGCAATAGGTTCTTCTTCTAGTTCTGAAACTGAAGGTGGTGGGTTTTCTGAATCGGTAAGAATATAAAGAGTCTCTCTTTCGTTGAGATAGTTTATGTCCGAATCTGTATCTATTGGGGAAATTTCAAATCCATTCTCAATTGCATTGCCTTTGTCTGAATCTGAATTAGAAATCTGAAAATATAAAGTATGTCCACTGTAAGGGCGTTTTTCTCCTGCTTTTCTCAAGAACAATTGTACTTGCTCGGTTTGGTAGTTAAATTGCCATTGCAGTGCTTGTTCTAAGACCTCAAAAATTTCTTGAGTATTAACTATCACCTCTGATGGATGTTCTGTTAAAATCATCAACTCATCATTTTTGATGGCGCATTTGACCTGAAATTCTTGACTATCTGGCATTTGTGCCACTAGTCTTTCCTGCAAAATATTGCCTAAAAGCTGTAAATCTTCTTGTTGAATTGTTGCTTTCATAAAGCGTTACCGCCACTCTTTCTATATAGTTTTGATTATCAAAGGGACTTTAGCTCAGGGGATGGGAGACTAGAGATATAGAATCAGTTTCTACTACAAGGTTAGATTTGTCACGAAAAATACACTCAAGGGGTAATGATTTAGACTTCTATTTTTTTATACAGCTAGATGATCAATTAGACAATCCAATGGCAAAATAAATTTTTTAGTTAAGCAAACCCAAATTCTATAATTTTCAGTATCAAAGGAAATATTGAGATATGGGGGTATGCAGTTGAATGAGATACTAACTGAAAAACCAAAACATGGCTTACGCCAGAGTGCGCTATTAAGCAGTAAGGGTGTTTCACCTCCTGCTTACTACCTTCTGGTATAGCGTCAAAGAAAGCGTGTTTGACTTGTCAATACAAGGTGTGTTTTAATGGATTTATTGGAGTATCAAGTTAAAGAATGGTTCGGTAAAATTGGGATTCCTGTCTTACCATCTCAAAGAATAGATCATCCGACAGATTTAAAAGGGTTAAAAATTAATTACCCCATTGTTCTCAAATCCCAAGTACAAGCGGGGGAAAGGGAAAAAGCTGGTGGAGTTAGGATTGTAGAAACTACAATTGATGCGATCGCCGCCGCACAGAATATATTTAATCTCCCAATTTGGGGACAGTTACCAGAGGTACTGCTGGCAGAAGCCAAGTATGATGCTCAAGAGGAATTTTATCTAGCTGTAGTTTTAGATACTGCGCTTTGTCGTCCTGTTTTGTTGGGTTCTCAAGAAGCAGATATCGAATGGGAAACAGCAGGGGAAAAAATTCAACACGTTGTTGTTGAAGATGATTTTTCGCCATTTTATGCTAGAGGGCTGGCTGTAAAAATGGGTTTACAGGGGGCTTTAATCCAATCAGTGAGTGATATTATCGAAAAATTATACCAATTATTTGTACAACAAGATTTAGACTTGGTAGAGATTCATCCTTTAGGTGTAAACTCTGCCGGTGAGGTGATGGCACTTAATGGTAAAGTTAGGGTGAATGAACGAGCTATTAATCGTCATCCTGAAATAGCTAATATGACGGCAAAAATGATTGATCGTCGTCATGGTAATAATAAAAAGACCAGCTTGTTAGGTAATGAGGATAGTTTAGAAATGCTGGGGAAAATTGCTATTTTAGGCAATGGCAAAGGTTCTATCTTGACAACATTAGATGCAGTTGCTAATGCTGGGGGTAATCCTGGTAAATGTATTAATCTACGTCATTGTTTTATAAATGATACCAGGGAAACTACTTTTAGCGATCGCCTGATCAGTAGTTTAGAAACATTAAAGGGAGATCAGGATATTCCAGTGATTTTGATTAACTTTTTAGGCAATATTCCTCAAGTTAACCAACTTTCAGAAATTATTACCAATTTTCTGCAATTGAACCGTAGAAAAACTCCTTCTCAGCTATCAGCTATCAATGGTAATCATAGTCACCAGTATTCTCATTTACCTCAATTAGTCCTACGGTTAGCAGGTTCAGAATTTAATCATACTAGAGAATATTTAGCGAACCTCACTACTTCTAATCAATCTCCTATAGTTGTAGAAAATTTAGATGAGGCAGTTAAACAAGCAGTTCGTTTAGCTAAATTACCTGTAGTAAAAAAAAGAAACAGGTAAAAGGCAAGAGGTAAGAGGTAAGAGGCAATAGTGAATATTTATGATTAATTAATGACCAATTACCAATTACCAATTACCAATTACCAATTAAAAATTAAAAATATTCGATTATTTTCGTATTTGCTATGAACTTAACGCCAGAAAGTAAGGTTTTAATCCAGGGTTTTTTTGAATTTATATCAGCACCTCATATTGCACAAATGCAAGCCTATGGGACAAATTTAGTCGCAGGTGTTAATGCTGGATTTGGTGGACAAACAATATATAATCTACCAGTATTTAATTTAGTCGAGGAGGTTGTAGCTAAATTTGGACAAATTGATACAACCATTATTTGTGTTCAACCTTATCAAGTTTTGGATGCAGCTTTAGAAGCGATCGCAGCCAATATCCAACAAATTATTATCATTAGTGCTGGTGTCCCACCATTGGATATGGTACAGCTACTTCGCAAAACAGAAACTTGTGAAACTTTGATTATTGGCCCTAATAGTCCCGGAATTATCGTTCCTGGGAAAATTCTCCTTGGTACTCAACCCAGTGAATTTTATATACCAGGTTCTATAGGTATTGTCAGCCGTAGCAGTACCCTTACTTATGAAGTAGCTTGGGAACTGACAAAAATGGGGTTAGGACAGTCAATAAGTGTTAGTATTGGTAGTGATGCGATTGTTGGTTCTTCCTTCCTACAATGGCTGCAAATTCTCGATGAAGATGAGACTACAGAAGCAATTGTTTTAATTGGCCAACCGGGTGGCGGAAGTGAAGAAGCAGCAGCGAAATACATTACTGAAGCTATTGATAAACCTGTAATTGCCTATATTGCTGGTAAACACGCGCCAACGGTACAAACTTGGCAACAAACAGGTACTTTAGCCACTGTCATCGGACGTTCAGCTAATTTTGGCACAGCAGAAAGTAAATTAGCTGCTTTTAAGTCTGCAAAAATTCCTGTCGCTGATAGTCCATCTCAAATTCCCCAGTTACTTAACCAGATCCTTATTCCAGAAAGTGTAACTAAATAGGTGACAGGTGACAGGTGACAGGTGACAGTCAAGAGGGAATAGGGAATAGGGAATAGGGAATAGAGATTTTCCTGCCTCCTGCCTTCTGCCTCCTGCCTCCTGCGATCGCACCGAAATAGAAAAATTAGTATGTATTTATACGATTTGAAAATTTTTTAGTGGTTATACTCATATCTAGGTTCTACCTGGGAATTGATGAAGTGGCGAGTCCACTTCATTTTTATTGTCAAAATATAGCTGTAGTCAGAATGATTAGGACATTATTGATCCTTAAAACCTCATCATACCAATGATTTCACTCTTGCCTGTTGCCTCTTCCCTCTTGCCTTCTGCTATATCAGTGTTTTCAGTCATTGACTAATTCATCGCGCCATTTTTCCCGTTTTTCTCTTTCTTCACGGACTTCTTCTTTCCGTTCCCGCGATCGCCATAAAGACCAAGTTTCCCAATTGAGGGGTTTTTGTCGTTCCAAATGATTAATAAATTGGATAATTGACAAATCAGCTTTAATCGGTGTTTTCAAATCAAACTGCATAGTTTGTAGAATCCTATCGTTGGCTTTGAGTAAGCGATCGCTAATCATATTCCCAAACCATAATATCAATCTATTAATTAACTTACCTAAAACACCTCGTTGTTTTTTAGCCATTAATAAAGTTTGTCCTTGAGTTTTTCCTCCTGATAATGTCCGAGTTGTAAATATTAAATGCAAATAGGAAAACTCATTACCAAACGTAACTATACTCGTTGTACCATACCAATAACAAACACTGTAACTTAGAGAACTTTTAAACCAACTACGATAAACTTTAGTCCAAAAAGATTTGCCATTAATATTTGTAACATCACTAAAAACAATCGCATTCTGATTTAGTTCTTGTTTTTCTAAAACCAACTTAAATGGTAATTTATTAGTAATGTTAATTTGCTGAGTATCAATACTTTGCAGCAGCACCAGATGGGGATGGCAATCAATACTAAATTGCGACCCTAAAACAAAATCAAACTCTTGATTTTCCCAATCTAAAATAAAAGGTAAAGGTTGTTGAGGTGTTTCCCCAGTCCAAATCCAAATTATTCCATATTGTTCTGCCGCAGGCCAGGTTTTTGCCTTCACAGGTACCGGTTCATCTAAATTAGGAACATCAACACAAATACCCTCCGCATCAAACTTCCAGCGATGTAAAACACAGCGTAATTCATTACCTTCAACCTTACCTTGAGCCAAATTTGCACCGATATGAGGACAGTAAGCATCTAAAATTACTGCCCGTTTATCTTTACCACGATATACTATTAAATCCTTGCCAAAAATATTTACAGATTTAACCTCACCAACTCCCAAAGATTGAGAAGGTAATACCCAATACCAACCTTCAATAAAAACCTCCGATTGATTAAAAATTTTAGGTTGGCGAAGGGAATTAAGATTATCTTTATCTATATTATTGTTCATTTTTAGGATTTTCATTAGCGTTGAAGCGGTTGATCTATACCTATCATGAACTCATCAGAAAAACAGTTATTTTTAGTACCATCAATAGCAATTATAGCAGGAGGCAGGTGAGAGAGTGGAAAAGATTTTAGTTTAAGATATCCACAATAATTAACCGCAGATGGACGCAGATAAACACAGATAAATAGGGATACTTAAATTTATTTAATCATTCTGTGCAGTGTAACATTAAATTGCTATTATAGATTTCCTAACTACTGAATTTCACTTTATGTTTCCAATTATTTATTCCCCAGAATTTTTAGATCATGATACTGGACTCTACCACCCAGAAAAACCCGCCCGCTTAACAGCCATCGTTAATGCTTTACAAACTGCTAGTTTTGCTGAACAAATTAGTTGGCAAACACCAACACCAGTTACATCTAAACCATATTTAATATCTGCCATTGAGAAAATTCACACTAAGACATACATCAACAGAGTTAAAGAAATCGCTGCTGCTGGCGGTGGTCATTTAGATGGAGATACTCCCATTTCTCCCCGCAGTTATGATGTTGCTTTATTAGCTGTGAGTGCGTGGCTAGATGGAATTGACACAATTCTTCATACATCTGATCCAGCTTTTGTATTAGCGCGTCCACCTGGACATCATGCGTTAAGTATTACAGGTATGGGATTTTGTTTATTTTCTAATGCCGCTATTGCTGCTTTTTATGCTTTGCAACAACCTGGAATTAAACGCGTTGCTATTATAGATTGGGACGTACATCACGGTAACGGTACGGAAGCGATAGTAGAAACTTACCCAGAAATTGCCTATTGTTCTCTTCATCAATACCCAGCTTATCCTGGTACTGGGAAAGCTTCTTATCAAGGTTCACATCATAATGTGTTAAATTTACCTGTTCCTCCTTATAGTGATATTACTGTTTATCAACCGTTATGGGAACAAAAAGTTTTACCGTTTTTAACCAATTTTCAGCCAGATTTACTTATTGTCAGTGCGGGTTACGATGCTAATGCTAATGATCCCTTAGCGGGTGTGAATTTACAACCAGAAGATTTTGGTTTATTTACAGAATACTGTTTAGGTATTACCAGAAAAATTTTGTTTGGTTTAGAAGGTGGTTATGATTTACCAAGTTTATCTGAATCAGTAATTGCTACTATTAAACCCTGTTTAAGTGGATTAAACTGAATGTAGCCAGGATAATTAGGACATGATTGATCCTTGAAATCTAATCATAGCAAGGTTTTTACTTTTGCCTATTGCCTTCTGCTATATTACCCAAAAACTTACAGCAGTTTCGAGGTTTATAAGGTACATTAACCGATTGAACTTCAAGCTTTAAAACCACCTTCTAAAATTGTGTACCTCATTTACTCCAAAAGTGCTGTATATCATCATTAATTGGCAGGACTTGATATTATTCCTAATTATTGTGTTATTTGTAAATCCTGTATTCCAGAATATTTAAGACTTTACCACTCATAGTAATATAGTCATATTCTGTAGCAATTCTACCTCCTATTTTTTCTATAACGCTACGGCTGGGAGTGTTTGCTTTATCTACAGGATATTTCAGATATTTATAATCTAAATTTTCATCAGCCCATAATTTTAGAGCTGCAATTGTTTCTGTCGCATAACCTTGTTTATGTGCAGATTTTTTCAACCAAATTCCCATTTGTGGATATTGAGTCTGAATTTTATGGATACCACTACAGCCTAAAAATTCTTGAGAATCTTTGTTTAAAATCACAATAATTAATTCTTCTCCTTTTTGCATATTGAGTAAAGATTGATGAATAAAAATTTCAGTATACTGAATTTTTGTGTCTGATTCTGCATATAAATAAGTTGTTACTTCCTTAGTAAATTCTCTGAAAATATCTAACTTATATTCCATGGATATGGGCTTTAATAATAGCCGTTCTGTACATACTGTAAATAACATCAATTTCATCCTTAGCAGTAAAAATTAAGTAACTATTATAACTATTTAAATCATAACAATACGGTACTGATAGTAGAGTTAACTTGTACTATCACTATTTTTCAGTATTGTACTTAACCAAAAAGAGTTAAAATTCATCAAATCTTTAGTAATAAAACTTTACAATTGTGTCATGAAAGAGCTAAAGTTTTGTTAAGATACGATTACTAAGAAATTCAGCCACCAGGCTGTGAAGAAGAATTCAATAGTACCAGTAGTTCTATAAGGTTCAAAAGGTGAATAAATGACCACCTATATTTTCTTTGACCAAGCCCTGCAAATGCTCATCACCGCTTTTTTAGGATCAGCTATGATACTTATCGCCGCTTCTAGTATAGGTTTGGCAGTAATTGAAACTATTCACAAAACGGACAGCTAAAACTACTCTTCAAATTCAATTGTTGATAAACAACAAGATCCCCGGCTTCCTATGGAAGTTGGGGATCTGGGTATAAAGTATTGCTATAGTTAAATTAAACCTAATTCTCGTTTAAGCAAATTAATTGACTGTGTACCAATGTAGTTTTCACAGCGTATGAGTTTAGGGGTACGAATTAGATCGTCCAGGACTGTTTGTATAGCTGCTTGTGCAGTAGAATGACTAATTTGATCAGTGCAGAAGATAATTTCTGACCGTTTAACAATCGCGTGTAATTTATAAGCATCCTTGGGTTGGGAAGTCATCACTAATATTTCATCACCTCGTAAACCGTGGAGAATGACTTCTGTAGCTCGCAGAATACCGGGACTGAGGCTAACTATACCTATACAACTGGATTTAGCTAGGTTTTTAACTACATTAAGTTCTTTACCATAATCGTGAATATCTAGGGGAATGACACGAACTGCTTTGGGGGCGGCGATCGCCTCTACTTCTCCAATAAAATAACGACTGGTGACTACTGTAGCTGAGGTCGTTTGGTCTAGAACCCCGATCAATTCTTCCATAGCCACTAGCTGGACGGGAATTTGTAAAGATTCTTCTAATTCATCCACCATTAATTCCCCAGCACCAATATCTTGAGATGGTGTGACTACTAATACTCTGGCACTACAACGCAAACGCCAGTCTACTTCTGCTAAAAATAGTTCTCGTGCTTGATTTAAGGAACAACCTTGATTTAGTAACTCATCTAGTGCTTGTTGAACGACTTTATAAGCTTGAGGATGTTGTTTGAGAATAGGAGAGTGGGATTTACTTCCTCCCTCATGACCTTGGGCGCGAACATAAATTCCTGAACCTGCCAAACTTTCAACAAATCCTTCTTCCTCCAACTGACGATAAACTTTGCTGATCGTATTGCGATGTAATCCCGTTTGCATTGCTAAAGCCCTAGTGCTAGGCAACTTATAAGCAGGTGGATATTGCCCAGAGGCGATCGCAAATCTGATTTGATTAAACAGTTGGTTTGATGCAGGAATTTCACTATCTGGCTGAATACGGAATTGAATCATTACGAATTCTGCTCCATAAGACTTATATAACTGGCTATAAGCTACCTGTTAAATATATTTGTTAAATATAAATATATTATTAATGGGTTAACTTGCTAAAGAAAAATATTACCAAAGAAGAATAGGACGAGTCAGGAGATCAAGGAGTTCAGGAGTTGAGAATGAAGAATGAAATTATTGCCTCTTGCCTGTTCCCTATTAAGAGTTCCTTATTCCCTTTTCCCTTAACTAATAACTTTAATTATGACAGAACAAGCAATACAGACTAAAAAAATTCAAATTCCTGGCGATAATTTGCAAATTGATGTTTATTTAGCCCAACCCACAGCAGCCGGTACTTATCCAGGAATTGTGGTTTTACAGGAGATTTTTGGCGTTAATGCTCATATTCGAGATGTCACAGAAAGGATTGCTAAACTGGGTTATGTAGCGATCGCTCCCGCACTATTTCAACGTCAAGCACCGGGATTTGAAACAGGTTATACTCCCCATGATGTGGAACTTGGCAGAAAATACGCCTGGTCACAAACCACCGCTTCCCAGCTTTTGAGTGATATTCAAGCAGCTATTAACTACCTCAAAACCTTACCCGAAGTCAAACAAGATGGCTTTGGTTGTATAGGCTTTTGTTTTGGCGGTCACGTCGCCTACTTAGGAGCCACCCTGTCTGATATTAAAGCCACTGCCTCCTTTTACGGTGCGGGAATTACTACTCGCACTCCTGGCGGTGGCAACCCCACTATTAGCTGTACAAGAGAGATTAAAGGCACTATCTACACCTTTTTTGGCAACGAAGATGGGAGTATTCCCTCAACACAGGTGGAAGAAATTGCCGCCGAATTTGCAAAATATAATATTTCCCATCGTGTCTTTCGTTACGATGGATCTGATCACGGATTTTTCTGTGACCGTCGTGCCAGTTATAATCCTAAAGCTGCGGCGGATGCTTGGCAACAAGTTCAACAACTTTTTGCCGACATTCACATGTGACAGGTGACAGTAAGAAGGCAAGAGTTCATTCTTACCAATTACCCATTACCAATTACCCATTACCAATTTTTCATAACAATTT
>JBJTUF010000278.1:0-12184 GCA_046080565.1 Cuspidothrix sp.
CGAAAAATGGTCATTTGGGGATTTGAGATTGGCGATCGCCACCTAAGATTTAGACTATTTTGTATCAAAATTATCATCAAAGGTATTCAAAACTCCGAAATTACCGATTGTGACACCAGGGGGTGCGGAATGTGGGTTATATAATTAATTTTGCTTGTCTACTTAAAAGAAAAAGTAGATGTATTGCCATGAATTTTGATCGTGTATTTGTGATAATTTGGCGAATGAATATAACTATCTATTAATAGGAATTTTTGTTTGCCATACTTGTTCAAATTCTGCTTGAGTAATTTCAAATTCTTGTATGTCTAATAAATCTATTCTTTTATCACATAACATTCCATAATTATCCCAAATATGATTATGATCATAAAATAGTACATTACCATTTTCATAAACTTCTATTTGTCTGATGGGATATAAATCATTACCAATTTCCATAAAATATGTGCTAGTACCCCAATCATCAAATTCACCACCTGGAGAAACATCCCAAACCCATTTATAATATTTTTTTATTTCTTGTTTAACAGACATAATACATTTAATTCCAATAATTAATTAACCAGATATTCTCTAGGGTAAAAATTTACAAAACATAATCATTCTACTGAAAAAATTATTAATATATCTACTCGAATTCTAAATTTTTTATAAAAAATTCTCTCAATATTAAATATCTCTGAAACGATTGATTTATAAAAGTTATAAAAGCGTTAGATTTACCCGATATAGCATTATTATTTTATATCATGTCCGCCTAATCACTTACGATATAGCTATTTCATGATTGTATTGCCTTTTCCCAATTACCAATTACCAATTACCAATTACCCGCCTCAACAGATATGATAAGTGTTCAACCGGACATGATATTACTCATGATTGCTATATTTTAGCTGTTCTCGTACTTCCATCAAAACAATGCCTAGCATATTTTTACCACTACCATCTGCACCACAACCCCAATAGTAATCTATAGGTGAAATTTCTATTAATTCTTCATTACCTGTTGATAGAAGAATTTCCTGAATATCTTTATGGGTGGAAAATTTGGATAATACTGCTTTTCGCATAATATTATCCTTTACTTCTTCCCAATGTGGACGTAAAGGAAGCGTTCTTTTTCTGCCCATTGTGGCTGCTTCTTTTGGTGTTTTAACTAAGCGAAGTTTTTCTAGATACGGTGTGCCGATAAACTTTTGCGCTTGAAAATAATGTTCACTTGTTGACCAATATAATTTATCCAAAACAAACCCATGGGATGAGAAGTTAGAAAAACATCCGTATTCCTCACGGGTACTATAAAAATATATGGTCATGTTTTTGGTAGTTGGTAAAAGTTGATTTCCTTATTTTCTATTACCTGTTAATCTAATTTTAAGGCGTTAACTGGAACTTCATCCCAAGATGCAACTGTGCGGATTTTAGCAATCCAACCTTCCGCTTTTTGTGTTTCAGTCAAATTATTCTCAAAAGATTCATGACAATCTTTAGCTTGAGATTCATCACAACAAGCAATACAAGCGTGAATCATCCCAGAAGGATCAATTTGTTCATTTACCCAAATAGTCATAGATTATCTCCTTAAAATGTGATACACAAACAATTTTATATTGTAAAACATGACTGACAACTAACAACTGAAAAATTAAGGTTTTTGAGTGGCGATCGCTAATTTTGCTCCTTTTACCTGACGTACCCGATCCATAACTACCACAACTTGACCATGGGTGGCATTTTGATCAGCGTTAATAATCACTACAACTTCTGTATTTTTCCCCATTAATTTCTGTACCTGTGTCGGTAAAGTATCCAGGGTGACTGGTTGGCGATTTAAACTTAGATCACCGGCTGAATCTATGGTAATGGTTATTGGTGCGGCTGAGGATTGGGCTTTAGCGGTTGCAGCTTTGGGTAAATTAACTGGCAAGCTTTCAGAACGATTTAAAAATAAAGTGGACATGATGAAAAATGTCAAAATGGCAAAGATGACATCAATCATCGGCACAATATTTATCTGAGGTGGTAATTCAGGTTCATCGGGTAGACGCATTATGATTTATCCCCTCTTTCATAGCGACGACGATACAGTAATTCTAACTGGCCACCATATTCTTGAATCCAAGCTATTTGGCGCAAATACAATCCGCGAAAGGTATTCGCAAAAAATAGTGTAATAATAGCGACGACTAACCCTGATGCTGTGGATACTAAAGCTTCACTTATCCCAGAGGTAACACCAGCAGTTTTTGTCCCCCCTACATCGCCAATATTTAATGATGCGAAGGAAGCAATTAACCCCAATACAGTACCTAGCAGCCCTAACAAGGGTGCTAAACCGATAATTGTATCAAAAATGTTCTGAAATCTTTTTAATAGGGGTATTTCCGCCTGTGCTTCACTTTCTAAAGCTAACCGAAATTCTTCAGGGTTGGGTTCTTCTAGTTCCAAAGCGGCTAAAAAAATCCTCGCCATAGGTAAATCAGCATTGTTGTGAAGTGCTGTTAAGGTGCTAACTACATCACCTTGACGATAGAGTTTGAGGACACTTTGGACAATGCGGTTTTGACGGTTGGTGATTTTTGCCCAAAATATAATCCGTTCGATGATGAGGGACACTGCTAAAACCGAAAAAAACAGCAGTGGCCACATAACTATGCCACCAGCTTGGAATAAATTACTGATTTCCATTGACTATTTTATTAATCTTGCACACAGCTAGATTAACAGATTGTTGCCGAGAAACAAGTATCGCTAAGGGATGGTTGGGGGTTGGAGTGGGTTATTTGACATAACCTAAGTTGCTAGTCATAACTATAAGCCTTCTAGATCCCCTCAGTCCCTGTTAAAAAGGGGGACTTTGATTAATTTCCGGCCTTTCTAAGGGGGTAAGGGCGATCTAATCGAGAAATCAACCTGAATATTTATAACTAGCAACTTAGGTTACATATTGCCATAGCTTAATTTTTGCCTATTAATTGACTTTTGCACCAATATCTACACCATCACTTTTGAGTTGTCCATCTTCCATATAAATGATCCGATCAGCTATATCGAGAATGCGGTTATCATGGGTGACGAGCAAAATAGTACAATTTTGTTCTTTAGCTAACATTTGCATTAATTCCACCACATCGCGGCCAGATTTTTTATCTAATGAAGCTGTGGGTTCATCTGCTAAGACTATTTTGGGATGACTGACCAAAGCGCGGGCGATCGCTACCCTTTGTTTTTGTCCACCGGATAAACTCTCTGGATAGGAATTAATATGTTGTCCTAAACCAACGTGTTCTAACATTGCTGTAGCTTTAGCGTTAATATCTCCTTGGAGATAATTTTCATGCAACTCTAAAGACATTCGCACATTTTCTTTTGCTGTCAAAAAACTCATCAAATTATGTGCCTGGAAAATATAACCAATTTGACGACGCAATTTAGTTAATTGTCCTTTACTTGCGCCTGACATTTCCTGTCCTAATATTTGTAAACTACCATTTTGGGCAGAACGTAAACCTCCCATTAATGATAATAGGGTAGTTTTGCCCGAACCCGAAGGCCCAGTCATAATGACAATTTCCCCCGCCTTAATCTCTAAATTAATATCAAATAATACCTGTTTTTGCAGCGCCCCTGTACCAAAATAATGATTCAGATTAGCAACAGCAATCACTGTTTCTGAAGTTGAGTTATTAAGTGCAATAGTTTCAGTAGTAAAATTTAATGTCATAGTTTTTCTCCTGAGAAGATTATGCCAATATTATCTGTATTTATCTGTGGTCAATTTTCATTATTTCTCTATCTTAAAAAATATCGGCAGGATCAGCAGAACGGAGTTTTCTCATAGCAATTGCACCAGAAATAGTACACATAATTACTGTTAAGATAAAAACACTAATTGCCCGATCTACTTTCATAGCTATTGGTAAAAGAGTTGCTGCAAAAGTGATTTGATATAATCCAAAAGATAGGAAAAATGCAGGTAAATAACCTAATGCAGCTAACAATAACGCCTCTTGTAATAAAACTCGCAATAAATAATTATCGGTATAACCCATAGCTTTGAGAGTGGCATATTCTGGTAAATGATCGGAAACATCAGAATAAAGAATTTGATAAACAATCACAATACCAACAATAAAACCGACTATCACACCCAAACTAAAAATAAACCCAATACCTGTACCATTAGCCCAATAAGTTCGTTCTTTTTGGGCAAATGTTTCTGGAGTACCAACTTCAACAAAGGGTTTTTGAGGATCTGGATTTAATCCTATTTGCAGTTGTTTTCTAATTTTTTCAATATCAGCACCAGGTTGAAGAGTAATTAATCCAACTTCAATTTGATCAGCTTTATGAGTAGGAAATAACTGTAAAAAAGTAGAATCACTAACTACTATATTCCCATCTGCTGCAAAGGAAGCACCATTTTGAAATAAACCCTTAATACTGACATTTTTTCCGCTTAATTCGGCGTTAAATTTGCCAGTTTCTCGAAAAACCTTACCAATTTCTCCATATTCTGGACGACTAGCTTCATCAAATAAAACTTGATTTAATTGTTTAAGATAATCTTTTTTAGCTTGGACTTCAGGAAATTTTAACCCTGGTGCTACCGGATCTACACCCCAAACTAAAATAGATCGATCCATTCTCGTTTCAGGGTTGCGCCATTGTCCGGTACTAATGTAAATTGAACTAACCGATTTTACACCGTCATAACCTAATGTTTGATAAAGTCTTTCTCTAGAAAAACTTTTAACTGAAAATAGGGTTTGAAATTGTGGATTAATTAATACTAAATCCGCTTGTAAATTTCGGTGAGGTTGAACTGCGGCATCAAATAAGGCACTTTCAAAACCCATCTGAATAAATATCAGCATATCGGCGAAAGTAATTCCCGCAACTGCAACCACAAGCCGCATTTTTTCCTTCATTAATTGTCGCCAAGCTAAGGGCGTTTTCCGAAATATTTTCTTAATCATTGTTTGTTTTGCACCTTAATGAAAAATAAATTACAATTTAATTGCTGTTTGTACTTGTAAATTAGTTAATCCAGAAACTTTCTGACTATCTTGGGAACTGAGGCGAATTTTTACTTCTACAATGCGACTATCTAAATTTTCTCCTGGTTCATCACTAAAAATATTTTGTCGTTTAACTTGTAAGCCGATTTGCGAAACTATTCCTTGTAATTCTCCTGTAAATCCTTGACTATAAATGGTGGCTTTTTGTCCTACCTTTATTTTGCTAATATCGGTTTGATAAACTTCTGCAATTGCTATCATTTGATTAGTTTGGGCAAAGTCAGCAATACCTTCTTGATCAATTTTTTCCCCGACTTTAGTATGGATTTTGAGAATTTGTCCACTCATGGGAACGCGAATATAAGCTGCTTCTAGTTCAGTTTCTGCTCGTTTGAGATCAGCGATCGCACTTTCCACTTCTGTTTGCGCTAACTCCACATCCACAGGACGAACTTCTGCAATACTATTCAGTTTTGCTTTAGCTTCACTAATTTGTTGATTCCTAGTATTATTGATCCTATTCAGGGCAACTCTAGCTTCTGATAATTGTTTATTAGCTGTAGTATTAATCCGATTTAGAATAGCTCTAGCTTCACTTAATGTCTGTTTAGCCGTTTCTGCACTTAACCTTTTCGTATCAATTACGGAATTAGAAATTGCTCCTTCAGCAAATAATTTTTGATAGCGTTGATATTCTGATTCTGCATTTTTAAGTTCTGCATTTAATTTATTAATAGTTGCTACTTGAGCAATTCTATCACCATCCCATTGGGCTATAATGCGATCAATATTTTCCTCTTGGGCTTGTTTATCTCCTATATATTGGGCTTTATTTCTGGCAATAATTGCTCTTTGTTCTTCAATATCTCCTGATTTTGCCCCAGCTTTTATTTGTTGTAATTTAGCTTGGGCGACTCTAACTTGTTTTTGTGCTTGAATAACAGCATTTTTTAAAGGATCACGGGATTGTAAAATAGCAATTACCCGCCCTGCTTTAACACGATCCCCTTCTTTAACTAATATTTCCGCAATGCGATCGCCATCTAATGCCAAAGGTGCAGATAACTTAATTATTTCAGTTTCAGGTTCTAATCTTCCTAAAGCACTAACTTGTAAAATAGGTTCATTTACCTGAGCTTCATTCACAGAAGTTTTAGCTGGTTGTCCAAAATTGCTAATTCCATAGATTACAATGCCACCTGTAATCGCAGTAGCCAAAACTATTAAAGCAATTAAACCTTGATTAGCTGGTTTAAAAAACAGTTTATAACTCATACTAATGACCCTGATTAAAAATTAACTACTCGGCAACAAACAATATTTAATCAATTATTGATATAGTAGATAGCAATTCCACCACAATTATATTTCGCCTTATTTCTCCTGTATTCTGCTGTATCTAAAATGGGATTCTTTATCTAAATAGGCTGTTAACATTGCTCCTAAAATTTGACATTGCGCATGAAAATCAATATTTTCATTACCCCATAATTTCTCTAGAACTACACCATTGACAAAACTTAAAACAAAGGATGCTAACACCACATCTTCAACACCCAATAAATCACAAGCTACTTGCTGACATCTTTGATTAGCACGTTTAAAAACTGCACTATTATTCAGCATTATTTTTGAGTCTTGATGTTGACAAAAATCCACCCAGATATAAGTCCACTTAATTAAATAATCCTCATTTTTCACCAGATATTGACCCAAAGCTGTCATCAATTCTGATAAGTTATTTTTACCTCCAAACTCCGTTATAGCTGCAATTACATCCTGCTGACTAATTTCCTCCACCAACTGCTCAAATAAAGCTTGTTTATTGGGAAAATAATGATACAAAGTCCCCGTAGAAACCTGTAAACCAGCAGCAATTTGCCGCATGGTAATAGCCGCATAACCTTTAACAGCAAATAAATCAAAACATTTACCCAGCAACTCTTTGCGGTATTGTTCATGATCAACAATTTTCGGCATGAGTGGGTTTTATATCGAACGTTTGTTATATTAAATTCTATAATAATTTTTAAATTGTTGTCAATATATCTTTACAAAATAGATATCCCAGTTAAAACGGTGTTTCTACTTGTAAATGTAAGATTTTTTCTACATGAGGATGCCGAAAACGCAACTCCCTAGCGTGCAAACATAACCTAGTAGTATCAGCACGACAACCATAGAGTTTATCTCCCAAAATTCTCATCCCCAGTCCTCTGTTATCAGCAGCATGAACCCGTAATTGATGAGTACGTCCAGTCAAAGGAATAAATTCCACACGAGTATAATTTCCTTCCCTCCCCATTACCCGAAAACGAGTTAGACTCGGTTTACCCCGTTCCATATCCACTTGTTGATAGGGGCGATTGTCAGGATTTCCCCATAAAGGTAAATTAATATTACCTTCCTCAATAGTCAGACAACCTGCAAGAACAGCTTCATAAACTTTATGAACTTGTCTGTGTGCAAATTGTTGACTTAATTGAGAATAAGTAATTGCATCTTTAGCAATTAATAAAATACCTGAAGTCTCTTGATCTAAACGATGTATGGCAATTAATTCTTGATCATATAAATAACGTAAACGACTAATTACACTATCTTGATTATGAGAATAACGGCCAGGAACAGATAATAAACCCGATGATTTATTTACAGCAATTAACCATTCATCTTCATAAATTATTTCTGGTTTATTTGGCTTAAATCCTGATAATAAAAATCCCATTAATGGCTGACATCTTTCTACACAAGCACCATAAAATTCTCCTTGAACTTTATTTTCTATCGTCGAATTACCCCACCAAAACTCAGCCATAGCTAAAGGTTTTAAGCTGTGAGTAGCTGCATAATGTAATAATTTAGGAGCGCAGCATTCACCAGTTCCAGTAGGTGTTCCATCAGGAAATAATTGCTGTAAAGATCGAGATTTTCCATAAAAATTTGTCAAACTATATGCAGCGTGCATTTGTGTTTGTAATTGCCGAGATAGTTGTTTACGCTGTTGTTTTAGTTCTGTAATTTTCCGATCTGCGGCGGTAATAATTTCCTGTAATGGCTGTAAAATTTCCTTTTGATGACGTTTAATATTTCGGCGTTCTCTTCCCTCGATCTGGCTTTCTGTTTCCAATTTAGCTAAAGCAGTTTCTAGAGATTCACCTGTCAGAGTTTCATTAAATTGTTGCCGTTGTTCCTGTCGTTTAAGTTTGCTATCATGGTGTTGTAAACTGATAGTTTCTAGCTTTTGGGTACATTTAGTAAACAGAGTTTGATATTCTGTTCTTACAGGAAGTTTTTGCAGATTAATAATTTCTTGTTTAATTAGTTCTAGTTTTGCTAAGGTCTGATTTTCTAAATCAGTAACTTCCTCTCTACCGGGAATTGGTGCAACCCAACCTGAAACAATGCTTTTACCATCTAATAAACCCGAAAATGCTTTAATAACTCCTCGCTCACCATTAGGTAATTCAACTAACAAAATACCATACATTTTTCCTTCCTGGGAATAAATATTATTTTGTGATAGTTGTTGCATTAAATTATTAGCTATAGCTTCTGCTAAGGGGGTACGAGGTAATCTCAGAATTTCGCCTGTTTCTGAACAAAAACCTTCATAGTAATAATTTGGTTGAGCATCAGTAATGATACAATTAGAGCTAATAAAATCTGTCAGGGAATGAAGCATAATCATCAATGATTAATATGATACATAATTTTATAAGTAGCCAGTTGTTATCTAAATTTTTGACTTTGGTAGGGAAGTTGTTTATTTTCTGGATGTTTGTATATTTTACAATACCTCTAATTTTGCTCACTCCAGAAATTATTTATCATCCTGTTGGCAATTTTATCCTCAGCATCGGATTTTTGTTTTTGCCCTTCATTTTGATGTATATTTTTATAGATAAAGATTTTCAACAAGTTTCTCATTTACTTTCTGTAGTAGCAAGTCCTAAATTTTATCCTCACAAACTGGATAAAATTCTTAGTGGTATTAGCAAATATTTGATTTTAGCCATTATTCTATCAATTCCCTTTTTAGCATTCTTCCCATCATATCAAATTCAAGATTGGATTTATTGGCATCCTCAACATAGACAAGAAAATTATGATCAATTAAGTCAGTATTTAGAAGCTAAAGACTGGAATAATGCTGCTGAAGAAACACAGTCCTTAATGTTGAGAATTACCAACAGAGAAAAGAAAAAATGGTTAAGTACAAGAGCTATAGAAACTTTCCCCTGTGATGCTTTACAGAACATAGATAAATTATGGTTAAACAAAAGTGAAAATAGATTTGGTTTTTCTGTGCAAACTCAAATTTGGCAAGAGGAAAATCATGGAAAAATTGATTTTGATTATGACGTAGAGCAAAGTTTTAAGCAAAGAGTAGGATGGAACAAAGAACGAATAAAAAATACAGAATCTAATTCTCAATTATCGCTAGATACACCCAGAGGACATTTTCCTAAACCTGTAGGAACATCTTTTGGTAAAGCTTGTGTCGGTAGTTTAGATAAGTTGTGGTTTGGACAATCTGTAGGTTGTTATCATAAGATATTTATTCGCTTCAATAATTGTCAAGATTCAAAGATAAGGTAATTCTTATATTATAAGATATAGGAATAATATTTGATTTATGAAACTAAAACCTATATTTAAGGTATTTGAGAAACAGTAAATCACCAAAAATGTCATAAAAAGCTATTCTCAATAAGATGCTTAGATTTAGATAAAAATTAGAATTACATAAGTAGGTGAACAGAAAAAATTAAAGGTATGTGAAGAAAAGTAAAATCGCTCAAAGGTTCTTTACTATTGCCTCTTGCCTCTTGCCTCTTGCCTTGCCATAACGATAATTTTTAATGCCAACCTACTTATCTATCTTTGAATTTGCGATCGCAAAGACACCCAAAAATACATACAACCGAAGACTCCCACTATACCATAGAAACAATTTTGCAAGAGGTCTAATATCTATAATTTTCGCTCCATACTGCTATAGTATGCTTAAAAATTTGTTCAGTATTGATTATTTTGGGTAATTGGTCAAATAAGAGGTAAAGATATGAGTGTAATTAGTAATTTGGAGTATTTACACCAACTCTAAAAGATAGCCCTTTCAAGTTGATGAAATTTGAAACGAAGATTGGTTGTTTCAGCCTTTAAAAAAACCCAAAATATGGGCGGAGGATTCAACATAGTCTTACCGAAAGGACGTATTTCCGTTACTCACCTTGAAAATGCTAGTCCAAGAAGATTAGACTGTACCTCATAACAAAGGGATTTGCTGTATATGTAGAGACGAAAACCCCTACCTATGGAACGTCTCTACCGGAATTGAATATGATCCTAAGCTGGAGTTAAAAATAGTTTAGCTTCTGCTTGTCTTCTGCGTTTCAATCCTGCTTCCACACTTGTTCCAGGACTTCTGTATTTTAAGAAAGTTTCTTCAATTTCACCCCAACTTTTGTTTTTCAGAACTCTGGTCATAGATTCAAAACCAGAAGAACCATAGAAATAGGGACCTAAGTTATAAGCAAAGCTTAATATAGCTCCTTGTTGATTAGCATTTAACTCGTCCCAACAAGGAATTTTTTTCATCAGAGGCAGATAATGATTCTCTAGCTGAGTCATTAATAAATCTTCTGCTTCTTGTTTGGTGATTCTATCACCTATTTTCCAGTTACTACCATCTCTTTTCTTTGTACATCCATAACCAATGGTGATAGGTAAATTACCACTTTGGGGATCATAATAAGCGTCTAAATAACAACCTTCAAATTCTTTGATGAGAGGAATTGCTGGAAGTGGCAGTTTTCCTGTTGCACCACCAAAACCTTTTGCCGAACCACCAGAACTGGGAGATGATGTGGAGAAACTGGCGGTTGATGTTCCTTTGTCAAGAGCATTATTTAAAGCATCCTGAGTGCCTTTTCCAACTATACCATCGGCTGTGAGTCCTTTTTGACTTTGAAACTTTTTCACAGCGTTAGCAGTACCACCGCCAAAAATACCATCTGGTGTCCCTACATCTATTCCTAGTGCTTCTAGGATTTCTTGTAGTTGTTTAACCTTTGATCCTTTTGAATCTTTTCTGAGGGTTTCACCATCGAGATTTAGTTTGCTCGGCATAATGCAATCCTGGTAGTTTTTGATTAAATTCAATTGGGTAATAGAGAAATCAGCAAATGCTCAATTTACTATTTATCTATTGGCAGTAAGAAACTATTCTCATACAATAAATTATTGCTCATGAATTTTCAAAAAGAATTAATTCTGTATGAGTTTTTGATTCTGGTTGTGTGTTTTCAATAACAGTATGATTATTGCAGTCATAGGTACTTAATTCAACTGAATTTTAAAAACTTAACAAAGTTTTAGTAAATGTCTATCGTCTTCATAATATCTTTACATAGGAAGATTTTTTAGTCCTATAGCCGCCATATTTCTGAGGAAAATATTCTTTAATACAGGTTGTTTATTCTTGAATTTGTTGTGGTGCTAGGAGAGCAATAAAAAAGTGAATCATTTACTTCTTTTTGTCTGAATCAGGATGTCCGGGATTTGAGGATGTACAGGATGGTAGCTTATCATTTTTATTGTGAATGTTTAGATTAAATTTTTTTTGTCTGAATCAGGATGTCCGGGATTTGAGGATGTACAGGATAGTAGCTTATCATTTTTTATGTGAATGTTTAGATGAACTTTTCTATCGCTGAAAATCCCTAAATTCCACCAAAAATGACATCCTGTTAATCCTTTAATCTGGGAAATCCTGATTCTGACAATTTCACACACCATCACACAACCGCTTATCCTCCTCACTCAAACCCACACTCGGATTTTGTAAATAATCCTTTAACCAAGCGCAACCAGCCTGTAAAGCCCGATCTAAATCCCGCACAGGCCACAACCGCGCTGTGTTGTCAGAGGATGCCGTAGCAATGGTTTTGCCGTCGGGGCTGAAACTCACACTATAGACAAGACTCTGATGACCTTTAAATTCCTGAAGCAATTGCCCCTGCAAGTTCCACAACCGCGCTGTGTTGTCAGAGGATGCCGTAGCAATGGTTTTGCCGTCGGGGCTGAAACTCACACTATAGACAAGACTCTGATGACCTTTAAATTCCTGAAGCAATTGCCCCTGCAAGTTC
>JBJTUF010000279.1:0-13508 GCA_046080565.1 Cuspidothrix sp.
TCTAACACTTTCTGGTATATTTCACTTATCATTTTACTCTGTTAGTTCATATTTACTATTTATTACTTATCTTTTTTTGCTCCCACATTCTGTATCTCTTACTACATAAGCTTTTTCTCCTTCTTGTCCCCCTGTCAGATAATTGCATAATTGCTGTTATTTATTGTTGATATTTTGGGAAATTTAAATAAATCTGTTCTTTTGCATAAAAGTAACATGGATCTTATCATCCTCTAAATCCTTTAATGCTGTACTTCGACTTCGCTCAGTAACCAGACATCCTGATCTAGACAAATATAACACAATATAACCTCTAGATCGCCGACTTCTTTAAGCACTCCGGGTCTAAAATTACCAGATATAGCCAACAAAGCATAAAACAAAATAAAGAAATCGAGCTTTGATCTAGCAAAACCATAAAATAATAATAGTATTAGGTAATACATAAAATCTAGATTTACTGTCATTAAAGCAACGATTCTCAAACAATGAGTACAACTTAATATATCTTCAAATATCTTGCCTAAATAGCTGCAAAGTCTTACAGGTTAAGGGATTTATCTTGAGTACAAAAAAGCTGAAACCATCAGCTAAAAATACCAGTACCCCTATGATAAAAAGCTAGTACCCCTACCCCAACAGAAAATGTAAAGTTGTGTTAACTAGGGGTTTAAACCTATTGAGTACAAACTTAATAAATTTAATAAATCTAATCTTTGTTCCTGGTTTTATCTGCTGTGGGCTGATCTGATATAAGCATGAAAACAGGACAAGATATTTTAATCTGACAGTACCGATGCAACAGTCTTTAAACAGTATCAGTAAAACCGAAACTGTAAATACAACCCTAAAAAAAGATGAAGTTTCTCAGTCTTTTTTGAGTTTATTAATCAGTGATTTTCGGATCATTTTTGAGCGTGATCCAGCCGCACGTAATTGGTTAGAGGTAATCTTTTGTTACCCTGGATTTCATGCTCTTTGTTTACATCGTTTTGCCCATTGGTTGCACCTCTATCAAGTGAGTTTTATTCCTCGTTTGATTTCCCATTTAGGACGGTTATTCACAGGAATTGAAATTCACCCAGGGGCAAAAATTGGCAAAGGGGTATTTATTGATCATGGTATGGGTGTTGTCATTGGTGAAACTGCCATTGTTGGAGATTATGCTCTCATTTATCAGGGTGTAACCTTGGGAGGAACTGGTAAAGAAAGCGGTAAACGTCATCCTACTTTGGGTAATAATGTTGTCGTTGGTGCGGGTGCGAAAGTATTAGGAAATATTCAAATTAGCGATCGCGTTCGCATTGGAGCCGGTTCAATTGTATTGCGTGACGTGCCTCCAGATGCCACTGTAGTCGGCATTCCTGGCAGGATTATTTCTCGTAAGTCGAATAACCGTCTTTCTCCCTTAGAACATGGCAAATTACCTGATATAGAGGCAGGTATGATTCGTTCTTTGCTCTCCCGTATTGAGCAATTAGAACAACAAGTACAAAGTCTCACAAGTCATCACCAAGATGATAAATAACGTCAATTGTGTAAATTTTACTGATGTCACCAAATTGTAATCTTTTAACTATAGGTGAACAAGTCTTGTATATTCCTTTAGGTGATAGATGGTGTATTTATCATCGGTTACAAGAGTTAATGATTTATTGTTCCTGTCCCCCGGATGGTTCATTGCGTGTACAAATTAATAATCTTCAAGAAGCTATTCTTGTTCGCAGTACCTTAATGCAATTTTTCGCTTCTCGTCATCAATTGGTGACATGGTTAGAGAATTGTTTGTGTCACACTTTGGAATAAATATTGTCAACAGCAATATTGTTCTCAGGTCATTGTTCACTCACAAAGTATCTTGCATATTTGAGATAATTCATCTAAGCTTAGGTTCACCCAGTTTGCTAAAACTAAAATCATTAGTTATTGCTAATGGGAATAACTTGTAGTTTATGTTGATTTCGATTTGTCCCTTTATGGTGATTAATAGTAGTGATAAGAAATTACTGCAATTTCTTCAAAAAGAACTAGCACTTTCTACGGCTGATATTGCGGTAGCAAAGCGACATCCTGAGTTCAATCATGGACCTTTACCGATGCTACTTTGGCAATATGGGTTAGTAGATTTACAACAACTAGATAAAATTTTTGATTGGCTTGCAGAACACGCCTAGTTAAAGTAAATGAACAATTATCAGTAAAAAGTAAGACTTAACAAGTCAGGAGTATGGCTAACGCCACGCTGCGCTATCAGCAGTTCAGTATGCAAAAGGCAAGAGTAAAGATAAATATTTTTTGCTATTCCCTGAATCCTTATACTAAACATAAGAGGTCAAAATTATGATTACTACCTTAATTGCTGGCATGAGTATGTTATTTTTTACCGGATTCATTAATGTATCTATGGGGTATTTATTACTCACAAAATTTGCCAATGGTATCTCCAAAAATATTGAATAAAAAATATATATTTTTGGTTTCATGGCATACAGAAAAATAGGAATATTTGCGGCATAATTAAGGATCGTAAATCATAATTCATGGTTTATTTGCGCTATCAATTATTTATTACACATCTAGTCCTGAGAGGAATTGTAGCGCACACAGATATTACAAAAAAACTCCGCAATAGGGATGTTGAAAATGTATCAAATCATGATTAATGATACGACATTACGCGATGGAGAACAAGCGGCGGGTGTTGCTTTTAACTTAGAAGAAAAAGTAGCGATCGCTCAATTCTTAGATGCCATTGGTGTCCATGAATTAGAAGTGGGTATTCCCGCTATGGGCGAAGAAGAAATTCGTGCCATTGTCGCCATTCGTAACTTAGATTTACAAGCTAAATTATTAGGTTGGAATCGCGCTGTATTATCAGATATTAAAGCTTCTATAGCGTGTGGACTAGAGCGAGTACATATTGCCATTCCCGTGTCTGGCGTACAAATTGCTGCTAAATTTCATGGTCAATGGCGGGTGAGTTTACAAAGACTAAAAGACTGTATTAGTTTCGCATTAGATCAGGGTCTTTGGGTATCAGTTGGTGGCGAAGATTCTTCTAGAGCAGATGAAAATTTTCTCCAAGATGTTGCTCTTTTAGCCCAAGAATGGGGAGCATCTCGATTTCGTTTTTGTGATACAGTTGGGATACTTGATCCCTTCAAAACTCACCTAAAAGTTAAGCATTTAGTATCAACCCTATCAATTCCTATTGAGATTCACACCCATAATGATTTTGGACTAGCAACTGCTAATGCCTTAGCCGGAATTAAAGCTGGTGCTGTATCTGTAAATACTACCGTTAACGGGTTAGGTGAAAGAGCCGGAAATGCAGCATTAGAAGAAGTAATTATGGGTCTAAAATGTATCCATGGAATTGATTTAGGAATTGAAACTCGCCACTTATTAGAACTATCTCAATTAGTTGCTAGAGCGTCCGGTACTAATGTTCAACCTTGGAAGGCAATTGTAGGAGAAAATACATTTGCCCATGAGTCAGGAATTCATGCCCATGGTGTGTTAAAAAATCCCCTGACTTATGAACCTTATGCTCCTGAAGATGTTGGTTGGGAACGACGTTTAGTAATAGGTAAACATTCTGGTCGGCATTTATTATCTAACTTATTAGAGCAGCATGGAATTTTTCTCAATTCTGAAGAAACTCAAGCTATTTTAGATGTAGTCCGTCAGCAATCTATTCTCAAAAAACGTAGTCTCACTACAGAAGAATTATTAAATTTAGTCAGCGAAAAAAGGTATTCCCATGCAAGGTGATGAAATAGAACTAAACTCGCAACCCATTTTTGAAATTGGGCAAAAAGTCCGAGTCAAAAAACTAATCAAAAATGATGGAACATTTCCTGGTAGAGAAATTGGTGAAGTTTTAGCAAGAATTGGTGATGTGGGTTATGTATCCAGCATCGGTACATTTTTGCAAGCATATTATATCTATGCTGTACATTTTTTGGAAACAGGGTACATCATTGGTTGTCGGAAAAGAGAACTAGAATCTGCTGAGGAAAAACATGAAAGTAATGCTCCGGTTGAATGATGCTGGTACTTTAGTTGTCTACGTCGCTAAAAAAGACTTAGAAGAAGAAGTAGTAAAACAAACAGATGGTGAAGCAGGTAAAATTCTCACTTTAGCTAATGGTTGGGAATTAGAATTTAGTGAATTACCAGATAAAAGTAGTTTACCTTTAACAGTGGAAGCTAAACGCCTTTCTTAAAGTTTCACAAAATACTAAGAAGGTAAAAGGTAAAAATATTTTTTCCTCTTCCTTCTTATTTGCAATTATCAACATAACCCCAAATAATGCTGTTTCACTTTAATAATGATGTCAATACATGGGTAGAGGTTTAGCAATGCTAAACCCCTACAGAAAATCTTATGTATCAAAATTTGTGTGAAATGGTTTAAAAGAGGTTAATTATTTTCTTCTGAAAAAATTGAGTTATCACAAATGGGTGAAAAATATCTGACATTATCTGAATTAAATATTGAAGGACAGTTTCTAGGTTTTGTTAGCAATCAAAGCAACAAATATAAACATTTACAGCTAGGAATTGCGTCTGGAAATATCAAGGTTAAAATTCCTAAAAATTTACGTTGTTCTCTGGCTTCGTCTTTAGTTCCCGGTGAACAAATTCGTATAGATGCTATTAGTAAATTAAATCCCCGCAATCATAAACTGAAACTAGAAGCTTATCAAATTCAAGCAATTGGTTTTTGTTTGTTGCAAGAAAGACTTCCTCAACCTAAAGCCAAGATTATGGTTTGTCAAAAATCTGGTTGTATGAAACGGGGCGGAAAGGGGTTATTATCAGACTTAGAAAAAACTTTGTGCGATCGCGGTTTATCGGATAAAGTCACAATAGAACATACCGATTGTCAAAAGCGTTGTAGCAGCGCCCCCAATTGTGTTTTGATGCTAGGTAAAAAGCAATACAAGAAAGTTCATCCAGAAGCGATCGCTTCTTTGTTAGAGAATCATTTAAGTTAAGTTGTCAACATATTGTACAAAATCTTTACCCAGGTGAAAGAGTTAAACCCTCATTCACCTATTTTTACTGTCAAGAGTTAATATAAAATATAGTTTATAGTAATTCTGTAATTTTTATGACTGTAGTTACTGCTAAACGCTTCACCGTAGCTGAATATCACCGTCTAGCGGAACTCGGCTTCTTTGGAGAAGATGAGCGAGTTGAGTTAATCAAAGGTGAAATAATTCAAATGGCTGCAAAAGGTAAATCTCATTCAACCCTGAATAGAAGATTAATCCGAGAGTTAACACAATTATTAGATAATCGTGCAACTTTACAAAATCAAGATCCTATATCCATACCTCCAAACAGTGAACCAGAACCGGATTTAGCAATTCTTCGCAATCGCGCTGATGACTATTTCATGGATAATCCCAAACCATCTGATATATTATTTTTAATTGAAATTTCTAAGTCCACTTTGAAATATGATCGAGAAATAAAATTACCTCTTTATGCAGAAGCCGGTATTTCTGATTATTGGATATTTAATTTAATCAAATATTGTTTAGAGTGTTACAGTGAACCTTATCAAGATTCTCAAGGTAATTTTGATTATCGTCGTAAATTAATTTTACTGCCTAATGAATCTGTTAATTTACCATCTTTTCCTGATTTAGTTTTGGATTTATCTAAAGTATTTCCGACGTAACTGTAATTATAAATTGATCAAAATATCTAGTTAATTCATCAACTAAAATATTATAATTGACAGCAGGAAATCCAATATATTCATTAGCAAGTTGACTGGTAAGTTGAAGAGTTAATTCTTTTATCTGTTGTAAACCAATACAGCATATTTCAGATCAGTGAGGTACAAACTGAAATCATGAAACCCTTGTGGGACAGGCATCCTGCCTGTTAAATTTGTACCTCATAACATCGGGAAGTGCTGTAATTAAAGCTTGACGGGATATAGAAAGAGAATTACATTTTTTAAGACAACTATTGATATACTTATTATCTAAAATTAACTTTTCAAGTAAAATTGCATATAAAATATAACGAATAATAGTGTACATATCTAGTTTTAGAGCAGCAATTTTATTTTCAGAGTCTATCTGATTTTGGATTTCAATCAATTGAAGAGGAATAGACTCTAATAGATAATTTAATGAACTATTAACTAAAATATCTTTTTTATTCAAGATATTTAGAATAATCTCTAGGCGTTTTGTATTTTCTTGAAGACGAAGCAGATAAAATTCGATAGAATTGAAAAAATCATAATTTGCATGACTAGGAAAGAAACTTAACAAAAATGAACTAGGGTTGACCACAGAAAAAAATTCTTCATAGGAATCTAGTAATTTTGGAAGAGAAGATTGAGCATATTCAACTTTCCTGGTGATAATGTAGTCTAATTTAAGATATTTTGCACAAGCTAATTGTATAGATTCTTCAAAATCTTTAAGGTGATAGGAATTGGCTATTGCTAGAATTTTATCATCAACAATACAGACTTTTAGGATAGTTATAACCTCAGCTATTGCTTGCCAAGCAATTTCAACTCCTCCGTTTTGTTTGCCAACATTGAAGATTTTATTAAGGGTTATTGGTGTTACATAACCCTCTATTTTTTTAGATTCGATCAAATTACAAATTTCTACGGAAACTTGTACAAATGGATCTCTATCTAGCAAAATATCTAGAATAATATCATCGTCTAATAAAACTCTTCTAATCACTGGTGCTGGTCTAACTCCTAATTTCCATGTTTAGCAACTTCTGTATCATTAGAATAAAGTTGTTGATTTTTTTGTTCCCCAGGTTTAAATAGTCCACGCATTCGTTTTACGTGTGGTAAATTTTCTGATATTTCTTCTTTTACTTCTTCAACTTCAGGAAGTAAATGTGTAACTCCAAGTAGTTTTCCTAGACGAGATGTTTTCAAAAAAGCCTGTCTTTGAGCATGAGTCATTATCTCTTTTGATCCTGCCATTATTTCATTACTATTCATATAACTTTGGTTTTCCCCATCTGGTTTCATGTCGTTGACAAAATTCTGCTGCTGCGGTTCGTGAAAATCTGAATACATATAAATCTTCTCCACTAGGAGTGCTACCTGAAAATCCAAGATATTCCATCTGTACCTTATCCCTATAGTATGCCACAGCTTCATCCAAAGCTTCCAGGGCAACGAATGATTCTACTGGTGTTACTTGACAAAACTCGAAAGCAACCTTTATTGGATACCAAATTAACCATTTACCAATAGGTTCAATCAACCTTGAAGTAACATCTCCGCGACTGGTAGGATGTGCTTCTATATTGTTTATTTCCATAAATATGGGAGGAGCGGTCTCAGGATAAAAATATGGATAAAGACTGTATTTCACTAATCCCCAAACCTGACCCTTATAAACAAGCTTGACTATGTTTTGGCAGTCAGAACTGGTGTTATTCCATATATTCAACCAATCACAAGTCCAATCTGTGGGCAGATCATTAATACTTGCTGGAGAAATAAAAGCAATTTCCTCAGTGTTAGATTCAATTAAAACTTTTACCTGATAACTTCCGATAGTAGTCAATTTGTATTTATCACCTGTAAAAAATGTGAATATCACAAATCATACATGAAGATACTCAATTATTCAATCACAAGCTAACATCCTGAAAATCCTTTAATCCTGTAAATCCTGATTCAGACAATTAACAAATAGCTCCATTAACAAACTGAATCACATCACCTAAACCAGCTTGAGTTTTCAGATTTGTAAAAATAAAAGGCTTATCACCGCGCATTTTTTTTGCATCTCGTTCCATGACATTCAAATCAGCACCCACATAGTGAGCAAGATCGGTTTTATTAATCACTAATAAATCAGATTTAGTAATACCTGGGCCACCTTTACGGGGAATTTTATCACCAGCAGCCACATCAATGACATAAATTGTTAAATCTACTAATTCAGGACTAAAAGTAGCAGCTAAATTATCTCCACCACTTTCTAAAAAGACTAAATCTAAATTGGTAAATTTTTCTTCTAATTGTTCAATTGCTGCTAAATTCATAGAAGCATCTTCGCGGATAGCAGTGTGGGGACAACCTCCTGTTTCTACTCCTAAAATGCGATCGCTTGACAAAGCCTGAGAACGGACTAAAAACTGAGCATCTTCTTGAGTATAGATATCATTTGTCACCACCGCTAACTGATATTTTTCCCTTAAACTCTTACATAAAGCATCTACTAAAGCAGTTTTTCCCGAACCCACTGGGCCTGCCACTCCTACTCTTAAAGCCGTCATAATTTTTAACTCCTAAATAACCTAGTATACTGGGTTTCGTGCTGCATACTCGCTAAAGACAAACCCCAATTACAACATCCTAAATCATCATCTGTCATTGTCAAAATTTCCCCCACAGTAGTAGTTAATAAAGGTTGTAAACCCAGTAATAACTCTTGTCCCGCAGTTTGTCCCAGAGGAATAATTTTAATACCTGCTGTAATTAAATTATTTGCCCAACTATGTAAATAGGCTAATAAAGCAGCTTGAATATTTATATCCCAATGAGCGCAAGCTATAGCAAAAGCGATCGCATAATTACTAGGATAACCCACCGCATTCACCACAGGTAAAATATCCGGTGCTAGTTTCCCTAATAATTGCATCAGCGATCGCCCCATTTGCCAACTAGCAGCCCGTAATTCCTCAGTATCCCTTACTGCCGATAACCATAAATTCCATTGTTTTAAAGCCGATTTATCATTGCTTTTTGCAGCCTCAAAACCCCTTACTATTACCGCCCCATCTAAACGAATTGAGCCATAAATTAACTCAGATTTGAGCCACTGGTGAAGATTTTCTATATTAGTAATAGTACCATTTTCTACTAACATTTCCAACCCTTCCGAATAGCTATAAGCGCCGACAGGTAAAGCTGGACTAGCTAATTGTAAAACCGTTAAAAAATGGCTATGAGTGAGAGTGATTTCCATAAGCCCCTAATTCTGGTTGAAAAGGTACAACTTCCTCTTTAATTTCTAACCCCAATTGTGTCAACATAGCAGCTAAAACTGCATCTGGAGATAAACGTAAATAAGTAGAAGTAATTTCCACAGGAACGTGACGATTACCTAAATGATATGCAGCCCTTAATAATAAAGGAATTTCCGCCAATACAGTTAAAACAGGTTCAGGTTTAGCAATAATTTTCATATAAATATTTTCATTTTCATCTGTGAGAATATCGCCATCATTTAATACTGTACCTCTAGGTAAACGCAAAAAAACATCCTTACCATCTGCTAAGGTAAATTTATGACGGCTACGAGTTCGGTCTTGGGCAGTCAGTGAAAGAGAGAGAGTAACTATAGCATTAATATCAGGAGGTTTAAGTTGCGTTAAAATTAGCATCATTGAGAAAATCTTAATTGGTTACTTAGTAATACAATACCCTAAAATTAACAATGTTAACTCTCTTACAATATTTATGAATAATTAACTATTTAACGTAATACCATTTCTTTACGAGGCTGCGCCTAATTTTTTAATCTCCTGTTTTCCTCCTCTGTGTCCTCTGCGCCTCTGCGGTTCTTTCCTATCTAAATTTGGCGCATCTTTATACAGAATTGGTATAAGTTCCTAGTTATAAATATTCAGGTTTATTTCCCGATTATATCCCCCCTGAAAAAGGGGAGAAATTAACTAAAGTCACCATTTTTAAGGGGGATTTAGGGGGATCTAGAAGGCTTATAGTTATAACTACTAACTTGGGTTATTTAGTCTTAATTGTAACTATAAACCATGAAATAACCATAAAGACGTTCTGGTGGAACGTCTCTACTGTTGAATAAAATCCGAATTTATCCGCGTTTATCTCCGTTCATCTGCGTTTCTAACTTGTTGTATTTACCCAAAGCTATTAATGGGAAATATTGCTGATAGAGATGATACTTCAAATAAAAATGACAGGGAAAACCAGTACCAGTAAAGTATGATTCATCCCAAGTACCATCTGATCTTTGAGTTGCTAACAGATAACTAATCCCTTTTTCAATACTATCAAAAGCTAATTTTCCTGTCGCTTCACCTGCTGCTATTAACCCAATTAAAGCCCATGCAGTTTGAGATGCTGTACTATCGCCTTTACCTTTCAAACTAGGGTCATTGTAACTAAAACAAGTTTCTCCCCAACCACCATCAGCATTTTGAATTTTCACCAACCAATTAACGCCTTGATTGATATTGCCAGCATATTTTAAAGGATCAATTAAAGCCAAAGCTGATAAAACACCGCTAGTTCCATAAATGTAATTTACACCCCAACGTCCAAACCAACAACCTTCTGTTTCTTGTTCCTGCAACAGATAATCTAAAGCTTTTGCTAAATTATCTGATTGAATTGATAAATTACAAGCGCCCAACATTTCTAATACTCTAGCTGTAACATCAGCCGTATTGGGATCAATCATCGCTTTTAAATCACCATAGGGTATAGAGTTGAGCCATTCTTGATCATTATCAATATCAAAAGCTGCCCAACCGCCAGGTTTACATTGCATTGTAGCAATCCAATTTAAAGCCCTATTAATGGCTTGTTTTTTCAAGTTTTCATTTGGTAATTTAGCCTGATGTAAAGCCATGACAACGACAGCAGAATCATCCACATCAGGATAAAAACGATTTTCAAATTCAAACGCCCAAGCACCGGGTTTTCCTTGCTTGTTTTTGACGTTCCAATCACCATAATCGAGAATTTGTTTCTCTATTAACCATTCTCCAGCTTTGATAATAGCGGCATCATTGGGCGCAAAACCTGAATCAATTAAAGCCCGAATCGCCCATGCTGTATCCCAGACAGGAGAAACACAAGGTTGTACACAGTAACTATTTTCTGTTTCAATAGCAAAATTATCAACTGCTTTTAAACCCCGTTCTATAATTGGGTCATTTACATCATAATCTAAACACTTTAAAGCTAACAGAGAATTTAACATTGCGGGAATAATTCCGCCCCAATCACCTGTAACTTCTTGCCGTTCTAAAATCCATTTTTCTGCGGCAGCAATTCCTTCATTTCTAAAAGGTACAAAATTCAAACTTTCGGCTAATTTAAAGCCATCATCGAGAATGTTAAAAATATCCGACCAATCACCATTTTTTGGTAATTGCCAAACTACATTTTCTACACCTTCAGCATATAATTCATCTAAATTAATGGGCTGATCAATTTTAAAGATTGGTTTTTGATCAAAGACAATTAATAAAGGTACAGTGCTAGAACGCGCCCAACTAGAAAGTTCATAAATATTGAAGAAAAAATTATTGGGTAGCAACATTACCCAAGGTGGTAAAGAAGGCAATCCACGCCAATTATAACAGCCAATTAAGGCTAGATGTAACTTGGTAAAAATGCGAGTTTTACTAATACCACCTTTAGCTAAAATGAGGGATTTTGCTTTTAGTAATGCGGGATCTGTAGCGGGTACACCTAACAACCTCAAAGCCATATAAGCTTCTGCAGTTGTACTTAAATCTCCACCATCACCATAGAATAATTCCCAACCTCCATGTTCTTTTTGTTGAGAACGGAGATAATTTTCCACTTTATGTAAAGGTCTGGTTTTGTCAGTTCCCCAAATCTTATGTAATAAAACAGCTTCCGAGGTGATGGTAACATTAGATTCTAACTCTGCCCACCAATAACCATCAGGATTTTGAATTGATAGCAAATGTTTTTGACTTGCCGTAATGGCATCAATAATTTGCTTGACTTTTGCTCTATCTTGTGTTTGCATCCAATACCTACCGCCGCACCAAATAATAGTTAATAAGATAACCGAAATCAGAGAAAATTATTCCCCAAAATCAGCAAACATTGTATTCTATCCAAGTCAGAATCAAGGAACAGTTATGACAGGAATTATATTAAGTTTGACGCTTCTATCCTTAGTAATTTGGTTATTTTTACTGATATTTTGGGGGCAGTTTTGGCGAGTTGATCAGCAATTAGAAACAGATAGAGATATTGATAATAACAGTTTACCGACGGTGTGTGTAGTCATTCCCGCCCGTAATGAGGCGGATGTCATTCCTGTTAGCTTACGATCGCTCCTGGTGCAAGACTATCCTGGTAATTTCACCATCTTTTTAGTAGATGATCAAAGTAGCGATGGTACAGCCGATATTGCCCAAGGAGTAGCCTACGCCCTCGATAAAACCCAGCAATTGCAGATTGTTACCAGTAGCGCATTACCTACGGGTTGGACAGGGAAATTGTGGGCAATGGAACAAGGAGTACAAAAAGCCAGTGCATTGACACCAGACTATTTTTTACTGACTGACGCAGATATAGAACATGATCCCCGGAACTTACGGCGGTTAGTGGCCAAAGCCGAGAAACAGAAATTAGACCTTGTATCTATTATGGTGCGCTTGCGCTGTCAAAGCTTTTGGGAACAACTATTAATACCCGCGTTCGTCTTCTTCTTCCAAAAACTTTATCCCTTTTCCTGGGTGAATGACCGCAAAAAAGCGATCGCTGCGGCCGCCGGCGGTTGTATTCTTATTCATTCAGAAGCCCTAAATAGAATTGGTGGACTGCAAATAATTCGTCAAGCCCTCATTGATGACTGTTCCCTTGCCAAAGCCGTCAAATCAAATCATGGCAACATCTGGTTAGGACTCAGCAGCACCACTCATAGTTTACGTCCCTACGATTCCCTAAAAACAATTTGGGATATGGTAGCCAGAAGTGCTTATACACAACTAAATTATTCCCCTTTCCTATTACTAGGCAGTCTGTTGGGTATGACCTTAGTTTATATAGTCCCACCTCTAGCAATTATTTTAGGTCTGATCTTGGGCAATGGGATCATTAGCCTCACCGCTTTCATCGCATATTTGCTAATGACCTTTGCTTATTTCCCCATCATTGGCTTTTATAAATGTTCTCCAGTCTTTGCCTTCAGTTTACCAGCGATCGCCTTTCTATATACCCTCATGACCATAGATTCAGCCTTCCGTCACTGGCAAGGCCGGGGCGGAATGTGGAAAGGTAGAGTATATGCTAGGTAACGGTTGACCGTTGACTGTTGACTGTTGACTATTGGGCGAACGCCCGTTCGCCTCCCCTGCCTCCCCTGCCTCCCCTGCCTCCCCTGCCTCCCCTGCCTCCCCTGCCTCCCCTGCCTCCCCTGCCTCCCCTGCTCCCCTGCTCCCCTGCTCCCCTGCCCCCCTGCTCCCTGCCTCCGCGTTTACCCGCTTGACAAGCAGTAGCAGACTTTTTTCTTGAAAATGCTCTATTTTTAGCCATTTAACATCAACTCGATATTAACCACACCTTAAGATCACTGGTGAAGACAGTAGAGTACAAGTAATTAGGGCTTGCTGAATAAACACAAAACCTAGATAAATCAAGAGTTGAGGGGGCAGAAAAAAGGAACAAAGTGCAAGAAAAAGGGGTAAAATAGATAAAAACCCTTGCATCAAGGTGCATCAAAATGTATCGCAAACAA
>JBJTUF010000280.1:0-21005 GCA_046080565.1 Cuspidothrix sp.
TTCTAACACTTTCTGGTATATTTCACTTATCATTTTACTCTGTTAGTTCATATTTACTATTTATTACTTATCTTTTTTTGCTCCCACATTCTGTATCTCTTACTACATAAGCTTTTTCTCCTTCTTGTCCCCCTGTCAGCACCTTTACCGCTTCCTTGACTATTGACTCCTATCCCTGCACCGTTTTTAATAATGAAGATAGCAGGATCAATAATAATATTTCCACTATCACCTGTTGACCCTTTTTCAGTATTTGCAAATAGTCCGGTATCTGTACCATCTAAGGTGATATTATCGCGGATTTTTAGATTGATATTTCCGGCTTTGGTTCTACTAGATGTGGTAGTGAGAACTTGTCCCCCAGTGGTAGCAGTCAAGGTGTTAGCAGTAATGTTCACACTACCTGCATCCCCTTGACCGTATGTACTAGCAGATAGGATAGAACCACCGCGTAGTTCTAGGGATTGAGTGGAAATATCTACACCCCCAGCTTTTCCTATTGCTCCTGGTTGCACCGTAGTCTGAGCAGCACTTTCACCATCAAACTTGACAGAATCCGTAGCCGTAATCTTGATAGTACCTGCATCCCCTTGACCAAAGGTACTAGCAGATAGAAAAGAAGCATCGAGTAGTTCTAAGGACTTGGTGGAAATATCCACACCCCCAGCTTTCCCCACTGCTCCTTTGATTACTGCACTCTGAATAGCACTTTGACGATCAAACTTAACAGAATCCGTAGCAGTAATCTTGACAGTACCTGCATCCCCTTGACCCAAGGTACTAGCAGTAATATAAGAACCACCCATTAGTTCTAGGAATTGGGTGGAAATATCCACACCGCCGGCTATTCCTACTGCTCCTTGTCCCACGACACTCTGAGAAACACTTTGATTATCAAACTTGATAGTGTTAGTAGCGATAATTTTGATAGTACCTGCATCCCCTTGACCAAAGGTACTAGCATCAAGTCTAGAACCACCAAGTAATTCTAGGAATTGGGTGGAAATATCCACACCTCCGGCTTTCCCAACTGCTCCTTTTCCTACAACACTTTCAGCAACACTTTGATTATCAAACTTGACAAAATCAGTAGCGATAATCTTGACCGTACCAGCATCCCCTTTACCAGAGGTACTAGTAGTAAGCAAAGAACCACCAAGAATTTCTAAGGATTTAGTGGAAATATCTAGACCACCAGCTATTCCTACTCCTCCTGTTTGCACTGCACTACCAACAGAACTATCACCATCTAGCTTGACAGAATGAGCGGTAATTTTGATAGTACCTGCATCCCCTTTACCCAAGGTACTAGCAGATAGATAAGAACCACCCAGTAGTTCTAGAGATTGGGTGGAAATATCCATACCCCCGGCTGTTCCTACTGCTCCTAAAGCTACTTGACTAGCAACAGAACTATCACCATTTAACTTGACAGAATTAGCGGTAATTTTGATAGTACCTGCATCCCCTTGACCAGAGGTACTAGCAGATAGATAAGAACCACCCAGCAGTTCTAGCGATTGGGTGGAAATATCCATACCCTTGGCTTTTCCTAATGCTCCTTTTCTTACTGTACTGTCAGCAGAACTATTACCATCAAACTTGACAGAATGAGCGGTAATTTTGATAGTACCTGCATCCCCTTTACCCAAGGTACTAGCAGATAGATAAGAAGCACCCAGCAATTCTAGCGATTGGGTGGAAATATCCACACCCCCGGCTGTTCCTGCTGCTCCTGTTCCGACTGCACTCTCAGCAAAACTATTAACATCAAACTTGACAGAATCAGTAGCGATAATCTTAATAGTACCTGCATTCCCTTGACTGAATGTAGTAGCAGCAAGAATAGTAGCATTGGTGACAAAGAGCGATCGCCCTGTAATATTAATATCACCTCCTTTGATCACACCATAATTATTGTTCAGAATAGAGACATTGCTCAGAGTAATTTCCCCATTCTTACTTGTCAGAGTGATATTTCCGCTACCACCATTTCCCCCCGCAGAAGCATTCATACTTCTAGTAATAATATTGTTGTTAGCCAGTAAAGTGATATTTCCACCAATTCCATTAGGGGAAGAAACACTTACATTACCATTCAGGTTAATACTATTTTGAGAATCAAGGGTAACTAAGCGCGTTCCCGTATTCCCACCCATCAAAATTGCCTCATATCCGGTAGTATCTGTAACTGTAATATTGCCAGTTAATGAGGAGTTAGTCTGGTACTGATTTGTTAACAAGACTTTTCCAGGCAAGATAGTAGTAAAAGCACTATTAACAAACAATATTGTTCCTAAATTGATATCGGCACTAGATAGAGAAAATGAGTTATCAAGTCCATAAAAAGTGCCGTTAGTAGTTATTGTAGTTGGTGTACCCAGTCCAGCTAAGGTAAGTCCAGCGCGAATATCTAGGGTAGGTTCAATTTTGCCATTTATAGCTACAGAAGTACCATCAGATAGGCTAACTATTTCTGCTAAACCGTTGACTGTATCTGCATTTTGAATCCACACATACTCAGGAATTTCTACTTTACCTGTTGCCCAAATATGTAAAGATGCTCCCTCATAAGCTTGAAGAGAGACATCTCCATTAGCTTTTATTACTGGATCATGAGGACTGTTTAAATTCCCTAAACTACCATCTAACTTTTCTATCCGAAAGCTACCTCCACTCCAATAATGTGCATCTCCACTAACAGTATTAGCAGAACGCAATACCATATTACCACCAGAAAATAAGCCACTATTGGGATGATTTAAAGCAAAAATATCTACTAATTGATTTCCTTGAATTAATAAATTATTTCCTGCGGTAGCAATAAATGGTTCTGTAATATTATCCCGAATGTTTAATTCATTGTTAGCTTGTAGAGTTAAATTATTTCCTGATTGTAAATTACCTGATATATTAATATCATCAGCATCAAATATCAGATTTTTACCAACTTTTAAATTAGCTTCATTCTTAATTTCTGAAACCTGATTTCTCATAGCATTTACAAATAATGCCCCAGGTTGTACAGAAAGCAAATTACTACTTTGGGGATTAGCAGCACTAAATAAACCATTTTCACCTAATTTAATACTATCGGCAGTTGTGGCAGTAAAAGAACCACGAATATCTAAATTTGCACCTGTTCCAAAAAATATCCCACTGGGGTTAATGAAAAATAAATTTGCTGTTCCTTCTACTCCTAATGTACCCAAAATATTAGAAACATTCCCTCCAGTCACACGAGTTAAGATATTTTCAATTCCTATAGGGTTAGCAAAATAAACGCTTTTACCAGCATCAATATTAAATTCTTGAAAACTGTGAAATAAATTACTTCCTCTAGTTGCACCTCCTTCTATTCTGTCTTTGAAACTATCAATCTGTTTAACAATTGAGTTTTCTGTCCCTAATGTATGATCTGGTGTGAGTTGAGCAAATGCACTTTGATTGAGAATTGTTCCAATAATAAC
Organism: Cuspidothrix sp.; assembly: GCA_046080565.1. Lineage (GTDB taxonomy): Bacteria > Cyanobacteriota > Cyanobacteriia > Cyanobacteriales > Nostocaceae > Cuspidothrix. The sequence continues at coordinate 3,471 of JBJTUF010000280.1, forward strand.
CAATAATCTTGTTAATCCTAATTTGTAATCAAGTTGTTTTTGATGTTGCATTGTTAGCAATCCTGATTTTAGAGATGTTTGATTTGTGAATTTAATTTAAAATAAGTAGCACAGACTGAATAATTCAAAGTTTGTAATCAGGACTTTAGTCCTATATTCTGATTTGATAAACAACATCTAACTGTACTATGAAGACACAGATGCAGAGTATTTAGCCTAAACGTTATCAGTAATAATACCATACTTGACCATTACTGGTATAGATGATTTATAAAATAATAGTTATAATCACTATAGTTGCATTACAAATAATTACAAGGTTAGGGAGAATTGGATAAAAATAAATTTTTTTGCTAATTTATTGCAATCTTGTGATAGACAGTCTAGCTTGAAGATAAACTTGGATCATCTAGGGTGCTACTATGTCTCAAACTGCGTCAACTCCAGACAGTTTTACTAATGTTCCTGTACCAGCATCTAAGCAGCAGAAGGGTAAAAAACCAGTTCCTTTGGTGTTAGGGTTGTTAGTTATAGGCGGTGGTATTATTTATGCAGTGTGGCGAAACCAACCACAAGGAACAGCAGATATACTGAAACTCAGTGGCAGAATTGAGGGTTACGAAACAGAAATTGGTGTGAAGCGTGCAGGTAGAATTGAATCTATTGTTGTTCGAGAAGGTGCTGAGGTTAAAAAAGGACAAGAATTAATCAAACTAGATGACAGTAATGATGAAATTTTACAAGAACAATTAAGAGGAAGCGAAGCAAGGGTGATATCTGCACAGTCTGAGGAAGAACAATCAATTGCAGATGTGGATAGGGTGCAAAGTGAACTGGAACAAGTTAATAGTCAAATTAGTGAAGCTAAATTGAATTTACAACAGTCTCAAGGGGATACTCAAGGCAGAATTCAACAAGCATCATCTAATGTAGCAGCAGCTAAAGCGCAATTAATCCAAGCACAAGCCCAAATGAAGCAAGCACAGGCAGAAGTGAAATTAGCGAGAATTAACCGCGATCGCTATGCCCAACTTATCAAAGAAGGTGCAATCAATCAACAACAATTTGACCAAGCACAAACCACATTAGATACAGCTATAGCAACCCTAGAAGCCCGCAAAGCGGCGGTAAATGCTGGAAAAGAACAATTAAAGGCAATTCAAGGGGCATTTACCCAAGCTAAAACAACAGGCTTTAATCCTGATATTCGCAATGCCCAATTAGAAGCTTTAAGTAGAAAAAAAGACCAGAGTTTTGCTCAACTCAAATCTGCTCAGGCAAAAGTGCGATCTGCTCATGCTAAAGTCAAAGATGCCTTAGCATCAAAACAGCAAATTCTTACCCAAATAGAAGACTCGAAAAAAGACTTAAATGTTATTAGTCCGTTAGATGGAGTAGTTACTGCCCGCAGTGTCGAACCTGGTGCAATAGTGAATAATCAAACTAAAATTTTAACCATTGTTGATCCAAAAAATATATATCTGCGGGGTTTTATTCCTGAAGGTGATATTGGTAAAGTCAGAATAGGACAAACTGCTAATATTTTCATTGATTCTGCACTGCAAAAACCACTAAATGGTAAAGTAATTTCTATTGATCCTCAAGCTTCTTTTACACCAGAAAATATTTATTTCCAAAAAGATCGGGTAAGACAAGTAGTAGGAGTTCGCCTTCAAGTTGAAAATCCTCAAGGCTGTTTTAATCCTGAAAATCCATATAAAGGAACAGATTTGCCCTGTGCTAAAATTGGAATGCCGGCAGATGCGGAAATTAAATTACAGGAAATAGGTGACAGGTGACAGGTGACAGGTGACAGTGAATAAGAAGGGAGTTAGGAATTAGATAAAAAAGGTGCAGGAATGAAAAGGAATAATAAATAATGACTAATTACCAATTACCAATCACCAATCACCAATCACCAATTACCCATTACCAATTACCAAACGGAAGCTATTAAAGTTGGTAATTTATATCAAAATTATGGCAAATTAGCCGCAGTTAAGGGAATTAATTTCACTGTTAATAAGGGTGAAATGTTTGGGTTAATTGGGCCTGATGGTGCGGGAAAAACTACCACTTTTCACATTTTAGGTGGGGTGATGGCAGCGACAGAAGGAGAAGTTTTGGTATTTGGTCAACCTGCAAGAGATGCGCGGTTAATGACGGGATATTTAACCCAACAATTTTCTTTATATTTGGATTTAAGTATTGATGAAAATTTGCGTTATGCAGGAGGGTTACGACAAGTTGATGATGATTTGTTATGGGAACGCCGTCATAAATATCTATCATTAATGAGTTTAGAACAATTTGGCGATCGCTTGGATGTCTTAGTTGAAAATATAACTATGGGTGAAAATCAAGTAAATGAATTACTAAAACCATATCATCCCAATATTGAACATAATGAACCTACATTAGAAAACGTTTTTGTTACCCGTTTGCGACAACAAGGTTCAACACCACCATTTTTACAATTTCCTCGTTCTAGAGGTGGAAGTTATTTCCAATTACCAATTACCAATTACCAATTACCATCTTCACAAATTGCAATTTATGCAAATAATCTCAATCGTGTCTTTGGTAAATTTCAAGCCGTGAAAAGCGTCAATATCGAAGTGCGTTATGGTGAAATATTCGGACTTTTAGGTGCAAATGGCGCAGGAAAAACCACCACAATTAAAATGCTATGTGGACTATTAGCAGCTAGTGGTGGAGAAATTTCTTTAGGTGGAGAAACAGGAAATTTACGAAGTGCTAAATTAAGAAAACGTATTGGTTATATGAGTCAAAAATTTACCCTGTATGACGATTTAACAATTCTGCAAAATCTAGAATTTTATAGCGGTGTTTACAGCGTCCCCCGCAAACTGAGAAGAGAAAAAATTGATTGGGTAATATCTACCTGTGGGTTAGAAGGACAAGAGAATATGCTAACGGGACAATTACCAGGAGGTTGGAAACAAAGGGTAGCTTTTGGTGCTTCAGTCATGCACGAACCAGATATTTTATTTTTAGATGAACCAACATCAGGAGTAGACCCTTTAGCGCGTCGTCAATTTTGGAAACTCATTAATGATTTTGCCCGAAATGGTACAGCCATTTTAGTCACAACCCATTATTTAGAAGAAGCAGAACAATGTAATAGAATGAGTTTTATGGTAGCAGGAGAAATTGCTGCCGAAGGTTCACCCAGTTATATCAAAGCTTCCCAACCCGGAAAACTCATAGAAATAATTGTGAATCAAAATCAAACAGCTTCTAAACTCTTGAAACAAAAATTTGATTCTTGGCGAGTTTCAATTTTTGCGAATAGTTTACATATAGTTCTCGACAACCCAGAAACAGAAATTCCCCAAGTAATACAAATTTTAAAATCGGCAAATTTTACAGTTAAATCTTTCCGTCCTATTCCTTTTTCCTTAGAAGATGCTTTTATTGGTATAGTGCAAAGAGTTGGTAATAATTATTAAGTTTATGTAGGTTGGGTTGAGGAACGAAACCCAACAAAAATTCCCATCATAATTAACCGCAGATAAATGCAGATAAACACAGATGGAATGCAGATAATGTGATTAATTTTAAGCTGTTGTGCAACCTAATCTAAAATTGGTATAAGATGTAAATATCTCTTATTTCTTGACCTCTGCGCCCTCTGCGTCTCTGTGGTTCGTTTAAAAAAAATAGGACTTACGGATTTTAACGAAACGTAGGGGTTTGAGATTGCTTCCTTACGTCGCAATGACAGTATTTGAAGTAGGTTTTGCGTAAGTCCAGAAAAAATTATAATTACGCCTAAAAATGAAAAGAATTATCTCCCAATGTATTAAATAACTATCTCAATTTAGACGGGATAAATTGACATTAGCATTAGCATTTTTACTACCATTTATGACATTGTTAATTTTTGGTTTTGCCACCAGATTAGAAAGTCAAAATATTCCCTTAGTTGTCCAGGATTTTGACCGAACAAACCTGAGTAATAGCTATATTGAAAGATTATATGCCACCAATCAATTTATCCCCAAAGAATGGTCAGGAATAAACCCAGCGCGAGATGCTATTGATAGAGGTATTGCCAAAGTAGCCATAATTATTCCTCCCCAATTTAGTCGAGATATTAAAGCTAATAAACCTACTACAATACAAGTTTTAATTGATGCTACAGATGTTAATAATGCCCGTGTAATTAGAGGCAGTATTCAAAGAGTTACCAATTTCTTTATGCAGGAAGAAAAACTTTTACCAAAGAACAAAACTATTACCGCTAGAATCCGTTTATGGTTTAATCCTGGTAGATTAGAATCTCTATATATTGTTCCTGGAGTATATGGAGTAATATTGTGGATTTTTCCATCTTTACTAACAGCAATTGCTATGGTAAGAGAAAAAGAAAAAGGGACAATATTACAAGTTTATGCTTCTAGTATTAGTGCGACAGAATTGTTATTAGGTAAAGGAATGGCTTATCTATTAATTGCTATGACTGAGGCATTAGTTGTGATAGGATTAGGGACAATAATTTTTAAATTAAGCTTGGCGAATAACCCAATTACTTTATTATTAGGAACTCTCATATTTTTAATAGATAGTGTGATGTTTGGTTTGTTAGTTGGGGTACGTAGCAATAACCAAAATTCAGCAGTACAAATTATTTCTCTGGTTGGGTTTATTACATCTTTATTATTATCTGGTTTTATTTATCCTCTCAATAATATTCCTTTTCCCCTTTCACTTGTACCTAATGTAGTTCCTGCCCGTTATTATATTGATATTACTCGTGATGCTTTTCTGCGTGGTACAGGGTGGCCAGGAGTTTGGTTTGATTTTCTCATGCTGACAGTTTTAGGTTTGATATTTTTTAATGTCTCCCGTCGGATTTTAAGTAAGATGCAAATTAGTCATTAGTCAGTTGTCAGTTGTTTAACTATTACCAATCACCTATTTTATGAAATTTATTCTTCACTTATTTGATAACCCATTTTGGTCATTAGTACGCAAAGAAATTAACCAAATTTTACGCAATAGACAATTAATTGTTTTGTTAATAGTTCCACCAACAGTCCAATTATTGCTGTATGGATTTGCACTTAATCCTGATGTTCACAATTTGAAATTAGGTGTTATTGATTATGCTAATGTGGCTGATAGTCGAGAACTAATTTCGGCAATGACTTCAAATCGGATTTTTACATTAGAATCTGTACCAACTAGCGAAAAAGATTTGAGTCTACAAGTAGAAGAAGGAAAGCTAGATGTAGGAGTAATAATTCCTCCTGATTTTCCGCGTAAATTACCACAAAAAACCGCAGAAATTCAAGTTTTTATTGATGGTGTAAATGCCAATACAGCCGGCATTGCCTCTAACTATATGAATCAAATTGTTCAACAATATAATCTGAGTTTGGAACAAGGTACACGAAGTCCTCCCGTATCATCGCAAGCAGTATTTCTGTATAATCCTGGACTGACAAGTAGTTGGTTTTTTGTTCCAGGAGTCATGGGTTTAGTTTTAACATTAATTGGTACATTAGTTTCTGCTGTTACCGTTGTCCGCGAGAAAGATACAGGAACTTTAGAACAATTGTTAATGACTCCGGAGGCAAATTGGCAAATATTATTATCCAAAATTGTCCCTTTGGTTTTCTTGCTCATGGGAGATGTCATGTTAGCTTTAACATTGGGAATTGTAGTGTTTAATTTGCCATTTCGGGGCAGTTTTTTATTATTTATTTTCCTATCAAGTATGTATGTGTTTGTGGGAATTAGTTTAGGAATTATGTTAGCCACTGTTTGCCGTTCTCAACAGCAAGTATTACTCACATCTTTCTTTATTAATTTACCAATGGTGCAGACATCTGGGGCAATTTCTCCTATTGAAGCTATGCCGCCTTTTTTCCAAGTTCTATCTTTACTCAATCCCTTACGTCATTACATCACAATTGTGCGAGGTATTTTACTCAAAGGAGTGGGTTTAGATGTGCTGTGGATTCATGTTTTAGCGTTACTCGGTTTTGCGGTGGTGTTGTTGAGTATTAGTGTGAGCAAGTTTCGTAATCAGTTGAGTTAAGATAACTTAACTTGAAGATTAGAGAAATTCAAAAAAAGATAATTACAAAATCCCTTTCCCTAGTACCCGACGCTTTAACGCTACTATTCTAGGTCTCGCACCTTGACCTGAAAAACCTAACCCTTCTCGGAAAATTTCAGGCATATAAAATCGCTTTATTTCATCTTTTGCTGTATCTTCATAAATTACACCCATCTCTTCTAACATTCTCATAGTTTGCTGATCAATATTGAATTGTTCTACAGCAAAGGGTATTTTGCGTTCAGACTGAGGAGGAAGAGTTTCTTCCCATGTTTTGAAAGCTGGATATTCTTCTTTAGCTTCTTTCACTTTTTCTTCACTACATGGTTTGAAAGCGCGACGAATAGCTTGAGGAGGTAATAACCGGCTTGTAGACCACTTTTCAAACTGTATTTCTTTAGCATTATCTACTGTGATCTTCGCCGCATAGTACAAAAAGCGGACAATATCTCTGGCCTGAAGTCTACCCTTAAAATCTGTTAAAGCTGCAAATACCCAAGATGCTGTGTAGGCTTCTTTGGACTGTTCTCCCCCTAGTCTTTTACCCCATAGCTTTTCTAATTCAGCTACGAGATTCTCTTGACTGATACTGTAAATACTATCTTTACTATCTTTTTCTGCACCTATTACATTAGATTCACTACAAATCCAATAAACTAACCTCAAAAAAGAATCTTCATTCCAAGATAAGTCATAAGCACGGTAAAGATTCTCAAATTGTCTTAAATTTTGAGTAATTGTATATCTTAGAAAATCACGACGCAAGAAAATTATTATACCAAGATGAGATTGCCTAATTTCTGACAATTTCTTTGGCACATCATCAATCAAAGCTTTTAAGGCTTTTTGCTGTTGATCATTAGAGGCAATCTTCAGAAAAATATCTTCTAACCCATCAAACAAAAAGATAATCTTTAATCCTTTATTTTTTAAATCTTGATTTATGCTACTAAGAGTATGATGGCTATCTAAATTTGGATTAATACCTATAGCTCTGGCAATTTCACTCACCCAGAATTCTGTCCATTGTAGTTCATCCCAATTTTGTTCTGTAACTGCCATTTTAATCCTATCCGCATACTCTGAATGTACAAACTCAGGAATATTCTCGCCTAAAACTGCTCTAACCTCATTTCTGGCTTCATTAATTACAGTTTTTGCCTTATCTTTAAGGTTACTCGACTCCAGGAAAGGCAATATATATGTTTTTGGTTGAATTGAGATATTTTCATTCTTATCAATAGAATTCAAAAATTCTTCCCAATATTTAAAGCGTGAAAGTTGGATATAATTAAAAGTTTTTCCCGCACCTTTCGCTCCAATTGATATTACATGAGGTAATTCATCTCGAAAATTAGTTGCTAAATTTTGTAAAGGTTCTGTTATTAATAAATCTTCACCTTCTCCTGATTCAGCAAATTCATATTTTTGACATAAATTTCTTAACCTTGTGACTTCTTGTTCTTGCCGTGATTTTATTTTTTGTATATTTTCTGTAATTGGTACTTCCTTTTGAGCGTTGATTAATTGTTGACTTGCCCAATCTATAGCTTTTTCAATTACCGTAGTCTCTTTTAATTTTGAACGTGCATCTTCCCAGTTATGGATATACAGTAATTTCTCATTAAAATCGGTTTCTTGAGTATTTAATCTAGTATCTATTAACGTAGGCTCTTTAGATTCTACATAATTAGACTCTAAGTCAGTTGTAGCATTAATATAATTTGGTAATTCCTTAAATTCTGTTTTTAGCATACTAATAATGATAGCTGGATCATAGTATATTTTTTTATTAACTTCCTCTTTTGATGGAGCAACTTTACCAATTTGTTTTAAAACTAAACTTGTACCTTTAATAGATTGATCATTAATTGTTGTTACAAGAAAACGCTGGATTCTGGGATCAAAAATTATAGGACTAGATATTTCACTTAAACCTGCTCTCAAATCTATAAAAACATAATCTACACCTAAAATTTCACCTAAATTATGAATAGCATTACCGTATTCCCATGTTCCATCTATACCTCTGACTAAATGTTCAGGTAAAATAGGTATATCTAATAATTCATTATCTTTTAAAAATGCGGGTAAAAAATAAACTTGTGAATTTCCTTCATGTTTCACTGATTTTTTTACTTCGTTAGCAAATAAAGCAAGTGCTTTTTCTCTATCAATTGGTGAATAATGATAAATTTCTAAAAAATTAATAAATGAAACTTCTGGTTGTTTTCTTTTTGACGAATCATTCCAGTATGTAAGACCAGGAGCTTCTAAATCCGCATCAATTACTAAGACTTTTATAGACTTATTTAACTCTTTAGCTCTATCTAGCAAAGCAAAAAGATGGGCTGCTAAATTTAATGTTCTTCCTACACCACCTTTAAAAGAATAAAAAGCTATTAAACTAAGTTTTTCCGTATATGGTTCTGGTAGCTTAACTATTTTTTTGATGGTGGTTTCTGTTTCTGAATCACCTTCTAGATAAGCAATTTCTTCCCAAAAAGGACGTACTTCAATATCAGTTATATAAGGTTCTTCTTCAGAAATAAATTCTACAGGCAATGTAGCATTACTAACATCAAGTTGAATCATAGATTCTTCTTGCTGATATGAATCCTCAAACCATTCTTTTAATACGTCATTGACTTTATTTATACAATTTTCATCAGAAATATTTATTTCTACAGCATCAGAAAAACACCTAATACTTACTATGTTCTCTGGTAAATTAGTCCCATAGTTAGTTTTGCGGCGAAAAATTCTTCTAATATCAAGCCAAGTCAATAATTTAAAATCTTTCATAGTCCCTGAAGTTCTTTTTTAATCAATTCAACAATGTTTAACAATTTTTCTTCTATGTCTTCGTCTGTTATTTTTTCCCGTTTATTCTCACTTTCATCTTTTTTTAAGATGAACTTCCCTCCATAGCGCCAAATCTGGTTAATGTTATCAGGCGTTAATTGTCGTTCTTGTTTTATCTTAACATGAGAATTATCCTGAATATCTTGAATAAATAACTGTTCTGGTAGTTTCCACATTTGTAATGAATTATTACCAGGGTATAAACCCTCTAACAACTCATTTATATCATGTCCATATTTTAATATTTCTGGACATAAATCAGTACGACTTACGTTCTTTCGCTTCATTAAAACTGCTTTTAAACCACATTCAACGGCATAAAATAATAATAAGCGGTGGGCATTAGTTCGGACTCTATTATGATTATGATAGGCAGAAGAATTTTCACGCCATGCTCTTTGCATTTCCCTGTCTGTAAAAGTTATCGCCATTCCTGTTAACTAAGATTTTACTCAGTTATTTTACGTCAAAATAGCACCACCCATTAAGCACTCATAGCGATACTTTAACTCATTCTGCATGAACGGCCAACACTTCATAATTGATACAGTTCTAATAACCCAAATCTTTGTGAAGTGGTCTTTTAAGCTGGGGATAAACACGGTACGGAGAATTTATTCCCCAGGAACTTATGTTATAATACTAATTAATCCTCATCAAAAAACAATTCTCCTCTGTATGATTTACACATACACCTAAAGTAAAAATTATACAACTTTTTTATTTATTAACCTCACAGCGACAAAGTTAAATTTTCTCATCACCATAATGAACACATCCACCACATCATCAACTCCTTTAGATTATTACTATCAGCAAATCAAGACGATTATATTAGCGCGTCAAAATCCTATTACTGGGTTATTACCAGCAAGTACCGCAATTACTGCTCATGGAGATTATACAGATGCGTGGGTGCGAGATAATGTTTATAGTATTTTAGCAGTTTGGGGTTTAGCTTTAGCTTATCGCAAATTAGATTATGATGATGGGCGAACTTATGAATTAGAACATAGCGTTGTTAAATTAATGCGCGGCTTGTTATTTTCGATGATGCGACAGGCACATAAAGTCGAAAAATTTAAACATACACAATCTTTATTAGATGGACTTCACGCCAAATACAATACATCCACTGGTGATATTGTCGTGGGTGATGATGAATGGGGACATTTGCAACTTGATGCAACATCTATCTTTTTATTGATGTTGGCACAAATGACCGCTAGTGGCTTATCAATTATTTTTACATTGGATGAAGTTAACTTTGTCCAAAACCTAGTTTATTATATTGGCAGAGCTTACCGGACACCGGATTTTGGTATTTGGGAACGGGGAAATAAAATTAATCATGGTAATGCAGAATTAAACGCCAGTTCCTTGGGAATGGCTAAAGCAGCATTAGAGTCCATGAATGGATTAAACTTATTTGGTGTTCATGGTAGTCAAGCATCAGTAATTCATGTTTTACCCGATGAAATTGCTAGAGCTAGAATTACTTTAGAATCATTATTACCTAGAGAATCAGGTTCTAAAGAAGTTGATGCCGCCTTATTAAGTATTATTAGTTATCCCGCTTTTGCTGTAAAAGATGAAGCATTGCGAGAACGCACTTTTAAAGAAATCATTCATAAACTGGAAGGTAAATATGGTTGTAAACGGTTTTTAAGAGACGGACATCAAACCGTTTTAGAAGATACCGAACGTTTACACTATGAACCTGGTGAATTAAAAGAATTTGAACATATAGAATGTGAATGGCCATTATTTTTCACTTATTTACTTTTGGATGGATTATTTCGCAGTGAACCAGCACAAGTTGAAAAATATCAGGAACTTTTAAAGTCATTATTGGTAGAAGAAAATGGCTTACATTTATTACCAGAATTGTATTATGTTTCTGAAGAAAATATCGAATCTGAGAAATTAAATCCTCAATCCCAGTTAAGATTACCTAATGAAAATATTCCCCTAGTTTGGGCGCAAAGCTTATATTATCTTGGTCAAATGTTAAGTGATGGCTTAATATCTCTGGGAGATATTGATCCTTTGGGTAGACATTTGAATGTAGGAAAAAAACGCAGTGCCTTAGTACAAATTGCTTTAATTGCTGAAGATGAGGCATTACAAACTCAGTTAGAAGTATATGGTATTGAAACCCAAACTCTTACCCAAGTAGCACCAATTCAAATTAGAAAATCTGAAGAACTTTCTCGAATTTATACCCAAATTGGCAGAAATGATCAATTAGGTTTAACAGGTCGTCCCCTAAGACGACTAAGAAGTTTAACAATATCAAGATTTTTTAGAATTAAAGATCAAACAGTGGTCTTTTTACCATCATTTCTAGATTCACAGCAATTTTATTTAACTCTTGATTATCACTTTTTAGTAGATCAAATTAGAGGTGAATTAGCTTATATCCAAAAATACTGGAGTGATTTAGGTCGTCCGACTTTAACTTTAATGATTACGCGGACGATGTTAGAAACTGGCTCAGAAGCATTATTAGAATTAATGCAAGAACTCAAAGATGGTATTTGTAATGGTGTGAAGGTAAAATTAGGAAACCTCAATCAATTAATGCTGACAGCAGCAATTCAAAGAATTGATTTTTTGTCAAATATAGAATTATCTCCTTCATCATTTACAGATCGAGGAATTCGTTGTTATTATCTCACTTCTGATTTAGAAAAAAGTTGGTATTTGGGACATACCCAAGAATTCCAAATGGAGTGTGAAACTAACTTAGATTTATTATTAGAATATTTACGCTCATCAGAAAATATTTATGAGCAAATTGAATTACTGCAAACTTTAAGCCGGTTACAGGGTTTAGAATTTGATACAGGTTATGCGGGTCCGACTGGTGCTGTTACCGTTGCTGATTTACTTGATGAAGTCTATACCAAAGCTGGAGATTTAGGACTGTGGGCGGTGGTACGACGGGCGGCGGGTTTACGCCAAATGCTGGATATTAGCTTATCTGATGCGGTAACGAGTCTTTTAGTCCAAGGTAAACAAATATCAGTGGGAAGGGCTTATAGTCAAGCGTCTTTGATGGTTGTTCCCATGTCTGGTAATGAAATTGCGGAGAAAATTAATAACTTTTGTCGTGAGGATATCAGCGATCGCGTTTTAACCCAAGAAATATTAATTTATCTCGGTGTCTTAATCAAATCTGAACCAGAATTATTTCGCGGCTTTATTACATTAAGAGTCGGTTATTTAATCCTATTAATTACCAGCGAAATAGCCAGAGAATTCATTCTTACCCAAGATGAAGCCTATGAAAAATTAATGCAATTATCACCTTTTGAAGTGAAAATGCGTTTGCGTCAAGTGTTAACTGGATATAGTGGCGTGAGTAGTTTATTACGTCAACAGGAATCATTGCACGTTAAACAAAAAGAAAGTGATATTGCTTGGGTTGTGCTACCTGCAAGTAGTGAAGAAATCGAAGTTCCTCCCGATGGTTGGCGGAGATTTCGTCAAGCAGAAGGCGCATTAAATCGTGTCCCCAAGGACTTTTTTAAACAAGTTTGGCTATTGATGCAACATTGTAAAGGTGTAGTAATTGGCGATAAATTAGAAAGAAGAAATCGTTTAGAAAGTGAAATTATGCTTTCCGAAATGACCGCCGGAGAAAGAAATTTCGCTTTGTTAGTGGAACATTTACTCAATAAAATTGAAGCCCCAGAATATCGCCAAGTGAATGTAGAAGCCTTGATGGAATTGGCTACAATTGTGGCTAATAACCCTAACTTGCAAATTGAAGAATATATAGTTTTAGATGTGTTAATTGGTCACGCCGTGCGGGTAGCGTGGTTAGAAACTCATCCCCATCGTCAAGATAATTATGATGAAGATAAAGCTCGTGCTTGGCCATCATTTTATAATAGTTCTCCTCAAGATTGTGCTAATTATATTTTGAAGGCGTTTAGGTTCTTGACGGAGTTTGTTCAGGAGGTTTAATTACTAGATAAAGGCGATCGCACCATTTCAAAAATGCGATCGCCCTTATCTGTCTATATTTTGTTTTTTAGCAAATCAACTATATCCGTACTCCATTTAACTTGAAAACCACAATGATTATTTGTACCTGTGTACGGTAATATTACACTTAATCCCTTACCTAATATCGTAGGTTGCCACAGATTAGCAGCTTTATATTGCAACTGCATTTCTTGAAGTAGTTTGTTGACCTTAATAGCACTGATTTTTTTACCAGTGATTTTTTCTAACTCTCTACCAATTTCTGTGGGAGTTAAGAATTGAGTTTGTACTGTCATTGGATGTAACCTCTGTAACGTTAGTTAGAGGTTATAATTTGGGAATTTCCCAAGGCAAGAATCAATGAACGAAGGCTAGAAGTCTTGTATAATAGTAAATACAGAGTTTGGGAACTTGTGTATATTTGGGAATTCCCAAACTTTTTTGAAAAAATTATTATACTCAGTCTATGCCGAAAGTTAGTTGGAGTCCTGCTGTTAAACAGCGTGTGAGTCACTTTTTGGAAAAATTACTATCTTATGTGTTGGATTATCGTGATGATCTCCCAGTCCAATACAGGTAGGAAGATGAATATAGTGATAGACCTAAATTAATTATTGAAACAAAGCTAAGATTCTTAATCGAAATAAGCAAATTAGAAAAAAATGATCACTTTTACGAAATTATTAATCGTGTGAAAGATTTGAATCTATGCGAAGATAGACGTTTTCATAAAAAAGGAAAAGATGACTGGCACTTTGCTTTGAAACTTTGGAGTAAAGATAAACAAAAAAATTTGAGAGAGTTTGATAAACTTTGGGAATCTCAAAGACCTGAGAAATCCAAAAAATTAGATAATCATCAAACTAAATCCAAAATATTAGGAAAGCTTTCTCAAGTACCACAACAACCTTTAAATTTCTTACCACGTTCTAATGAACTCAATAAAATCAAAGATTTGCTATTGGATAATCAAAACCAAAGAGTAGCAGTCACAGGAATTTCTCATCCTGTTGGTTTACAAGGTATGGGAGGAATTGGGAAATCAGTTTTAGCCGCAGTATTAGCCAATGATGAAGAAGTTAGAAGTGTTTTTCCTGATGGTATCTTGTGGGTGACACTTGGCCAGCAACCTAAACTAACCTTGAGACAATCAGATTTAGCTAAAATGCTGGGTGATAGTTCCCAAATATTTCAAGATGTGCAACAAGGCAAAGTATATTTATCTGAATTGTTAGCAAATAAAGCTTGTTTGTTAATTATTGATGATGTTTGGAAAACTCAAGACGCACAAGCATTTAATGTTTTAGGTCAGCGTTGCAAAATGTTGATTACTACACGCGATATTAAGGTATTAGAAGAAGTAGGTGCTATTAATCATCACTTAGATTTGCTAACAGTTACAGAATCACTATCATTACTAGCTTTATGGGCAAAACAACATCCAGAAACTTTACCTCCACAAGCACATCAAATAGTAGAAGAATGTGGTAGATTGCCCTTAGCATTAGCTATGATTGGGGCAATGTTAAAAGGTAAGCCAGAACGTTGGCAAAATGTATTATATAAACTTCAAAATGCTGATTTAGAAAAAATAAAATATCAGTTTCCTGATTATTCTTATCCAGATTTACTAAAAGCAATACAGGTTAGTGTTGAGGCATTAGAACCTGATTTACAAAAACGATATCTAGATTTTGCTGTTTTTCCAGAAGATACACTAATTCCTGAAACTGTTTTACAAACTTTGTGGGAATTAGAAGGGTTCGATAAGTTTGATACTCAAGATGTTATTGATTTGCTTGTAGAAAGATCCCTAATTCGTCGTGATGAGAAAAATTGTTTAACTTTACATGACCTTCAATATGACTATGTACGTAAGGAAGCTGGTGATTTATCCATATTACATAATCGTTTATTAGCTGCTTATTCTAAAGATTGTTCTTATGGTTGGTATACGGGAATAAATGATGGTTATTTCTTTCAAAATTTGGCTTACCATTTGAGAGAATCAGGGCGCAAAAATGAACTTTATACACTGCTAACTCAATCACCTGATTGGATGGAGGCAAAATATATTGCTTGTATAGGTGATGCAGCATACCTAGCTGATTTAGAATTGGCAATAAATCATTTTACTGATCCTTTGACCGCAGATGATCTATTAATTTTAGTTCAATTACATACAGCTAGACAATTAGTAAATCAACGAGTTAGTTTATATAATAATGATGATTTAATAACTTTGGTTTGGTTGGATAGAGAATCTGAAGCTTTGAATCATGCTCGTTTAAGGCTAGATATTGAAGAAAAATTTTATGGATTAATCACTATTTATAAATCTCTTCATGAAAAGAAAACAACTGAACCAGAACTCTTAAATGAATTATGGGAAATTGCCAGCTTAATGGAAGGATTAGCTAAACTTGATGCAATTTGGAACTTATTTCTTGTAATAGGGAAAAATGAGGATAAATCAGGAAAGAATAATATTTATTCTGAATTAACTAAAGAATTTTTACAAGGGTCTAAAATATTGTTTGAACATAAGCATAAACTAAATGATGCTTGTTTGTCAGTCAAAGAAGAAGATTTACAAAAATTTTTTCCTATAATGGTTATTTTGGTTTTAGCATATAATTCCATACTTGAAAATGATATATCAGAATCATTTAAATTTTTTGAAAGCTTTATTAAAGCAATAATAGAAGAAAATGGGTTGGATTCAGAAAGTTATTTCTTTAATCTGGTTACAGCATTAGCTAATGCTAAACAAGTTGAAGAAGCTTATAGAATATCAAAACTAATTCAACAAGATTGGTTAAAATTAAAGACATTAAGTCAGTTATCAAATATTCTAATTAAAAACCAACTTCAAGAGCAGGCTAATCTATTTCTTAGAGAGGCGCAGGAAATAGTCCCGTCATTAAATGGTAGTTTTCGAGCAGAGCAAGCACTTGTGGAATTAGTATCAGCAACTGCTCATGCTGGAGATATTCAACAGGCTGAAGAATTTCTATTAATGATAGAAGATGATTACTTGCATTCAGAAGCTTTAATGAAATTATCAGTAGCAGTAGCTGAATTTAGTAATTTCTTAAAGGCTGAAGAATTTATTCAACAAATTGAATATCCACAAATAAGAAAAAATGCGTTGAGTGCTTTAGCCGCAGAACTAGTCCAATCTGGATATCAAGCAAAAGCTACTTTACTATTAAGAGATATCAAACAAGAAGCATTATATTTGGAAGATAATTTCTATTTAGCATTAGCAGGTTTAACTAAAGTATTAGCTCAATCTAATTTTTTGGATGAAGCACAAAAAGTTATAAAATTTATTAGTGATAATCCTGAACAGCAAGGATACGCATTAAGTTCATTGGTAAAAAGTCTCATTCAAACTGGGGATTTCAAGCAAGCTGAGGGATTTGCAAGAGAAATTACAGATGCTTATAATTTTTCTTGCTCATTAAAATATTTAGCGATAGCACTATATAATCAAGGAAACACGAAAGATGCTAATAGGTTAATCAGTGAGGCTTTAAAAGCAGCAAAATTAGTTGATAAAGATCCTCATCGCTTATGGATAATGAATGATTTAGCAGTCACATTTAATGATATTGGAAAACCAAATAATACTCACATTTTATTTTTAGAAATAGAAAAAATAGTACGAAATTTTGAAGAAATATTCTTCAAAATCCAAGCTTTAACAATATTAGCAGATAGTCTTTATGAAGCTGGATATCAAGCAAAAGCTGATATATTTTTTACTGAAATAGAAAAAATGATTATTGAACTAGACAGCTATTTTGATCAACCATTTTTATTGAGACGATTAACAGAAACATTGGCAGAATTATATCTATTATCGAAAGCTCAAAATATCGCCAATATGATTGAAGATATACCGGAAAGAATAATAGCTCTAACCAGTTTAGTAACAGCATTTTCTCAAAATGGACAAGAAGCAGAAGCTGGGGAAATATTTTCAATAATCAAGGAAAATTACGATTTAATACCTAATAATATAGGCGAAGAAAAGTTAGGGGAGATTTGCACAGCACTGGCTCGAATTAGGCAATTTACAGATGCCTTAGCTAAGATGAGATTACAAAAAATAGATACTTTTATAAGTATATTAACAGACTGGGATACTGCTTTTGAAGAAATTGAAAGTGGTTTATCTGTAGTAGTTTTCAGAGAAGTAATCCGTATTGCTAGTTGGGTAAGTCCACACTGGCAGGAAATTTATCAGATTCTCCCTAATATCAAAAGAAACTAAATTCAAAATCTGTTTTGTCTCTGAGTATAATGAATAGTAACCTCTGTTAGCAATTTTGTTTGTTACTGCCTTAGAGGTTATTTTTAAGTATTTTATTGATTATTCAAAAAACATTTCCGCGTTTTTACTTCTCAGAAACTTCTAAATTTTGCAACCAACTAACCAAATCATCTAAATTCACAAAATCTAACAACACCTCTGTTAAACCTTCCAATTGTTCCAGAGATAACTTCTCAATCTGCATTTTTAGCTGACTAGGAACTTCCCCGAATTTTTTAGATAATAAACGCAGGATAAGAGT
>JBJTUF010000281.1:0-4524 GCA_046080565.1 Cuspidothrix sp.
CCTGCAAATCTCTCTGTCTTGAGAGCGATTGCTCTGAATATACTCCGGCGAAATGGTCATGCTTCCATTACGATCGCTCAAAGATTTCTCTCCCATGATATTGACAAACTCCTTCTCCTTATGGAATGAAACAGCCCTGCCCTCAATGGTATGATCGGTTTCTTGAAACTGATTTTAGAAGGGATGACAGATGATCCCGAAGAACAAAATGAGTTTATTTCGGAAGCCCATGAATTATCTTTGCATCTGTTAAATATCCTCAATGACATTTTGGATATTGCTAAAATTGAAGCCGGTAAAATGGAATTAGACTGTTCACCAGTCAATCTGAAAGAATTATTTAATGATGTTGAAAGTTTTACCCGCGCTCAAGCGGAAATGAAAGATCTTAGTTTCCAGATGGAAATGCCTCCCATCTCTGACGACATCATTGTACAAGGCAACTATAAAAGATTATTACAAGTCATGCTGAATTTAGTAGGTAATGCTATTAAATTTACCCATGAAGGTGGTATTACCATTAGTGCTGATTTAATTGTGAAAAATTCAGCTACCAAAAAACACCCTGGCATAGTTAAAGTTCGTGTCGCTGATACGGGTATTGGTGTTTCCTTAGATAAACAAGATAAACTCTTTCAATTATTTTCTCAAGTTGATGGTTCTCGGACTCGTCATTATGGTGGCACCGGTTTAGGACTAACTATATCCCAAAAACTAATAGAAGCCATGGGTGGCGAAGTCCATTTTTATAGTCTTGGTGAAGGACTAGGTTCAACCGTCACGTTTACAGTTCCCCTGTATCAACAACCGTTGATGGTTTAATTAAGGCAGGGGAAGCAGGGGCGCAGTGGAGCAGAGGAGAATGATATTTTTAGTTCTTCATTCTTCCTCCTGAATTCCTAATATTTACACTTCCGGTTCTATTCCTAAAGCACGTAATTGTGCAGCCAAGCGATCGCTTTTTTGTCTTTCTAATTCGGCTTTTTGTCTTTCTAATTCGGCTCTTTCATTACCATCTAACAACAAATTACCTTGGGAATCCCACCAGCGCAACCAGGGTAATTCCATATTTTGATATTCTCCTTGCCATAAACCTAACTCAACACCGATATGTTCAATTGGATAATGTCCACGTTCATTTGCGGGTAATAATTGATATTGTCCACCAATTAATTCATAAACTTCTATACTGGCTTTCTTGACTTCATAAATGCCATAAAAAGCAGGGCGTATTACCTGCTCATAAACCCAAAATTTTCCTTCCCAGGGTGTTTTATCTCGCTCTTGACCACCATCACCGGAAACAAATTCTAAAACAATTAATGGAGCTATATGTTCTTGCCAAAGCACATACGAGCGTCGTGGCTGTCCGTTTAATCCTGGTGGTACATTAGGAACATAAAACCAGTCAGGTGCTTCTGCTCCGCGTTCTGGCGGGTCAGTGATTCGCCAATAAATACCTAAATCCTGTCCAATAAAATACTGATTATCAGGATAAAGTCTTTGTAAAATAGGTTTGATTGATTCTGTTAGTAGAATACTTTGAGGATGTTCTTGCCAGTTTTTCACAAATGTGCCATCAGAGTCTGGAAGTTGGGTATGGTCTGGAAGAGAAGTTTCTAAGTAAGGACGATCAGTTATAGAGGTCATTATGTCCCCCCTTCAGGTGAGGTTTGTTTTAGTGTAACAATATATATGCTGTATTAAGCCTAATCAAAGATTTAATAAATGCCTATACTTTTAACAGCTTTGTGTAATCGTACTACTAATGGATAATTTGTTACCTTAATTATTTTTTCAGAAGTTCAAAATAAACAGAAATAATTGTGACAATTTTGATACAAAATTGTTAAGAATAGTTACATGATCTGTAATGTAAGGAAATATTTTCTATGGCTGACCAAGCTGACAACAAACCAGTCCATCAAGTCGTCATTATTGGCGGGGGTTTTGGGGGACTATATGCTGCTAAGTCTCTGGCTAAGGCAAATGTGCAAATTACTCTCATTGATAAACGTAATTTTCATTTGTTTCAACCTTTGCTGTACCAAGTAGCTACAGGTGCGTTATCCCCGGCGGACATTTCCTCACCCTTGCGTGCTGTCCTCAGCAAGAGCAAGAATACAAAGGTGCTGTTGGGTGAGGTGAATGATATTGATACCGATACTCAAAATGTCATTGTCGGTGAAGAAACCGTTCCCTATGACACCTTAATTGTGGCTACAGGGGCGAAGCATTCCTATTTTGGTAAGGATAACTGGGAAGAATTTGCACCGGGGTTGAAGACGGTGGAAGATGCAATTGAGATGCGGCGACGGATTTTTCTAGCTTTTGAAGCTGCTGAAAAAGAAACAGATCCGGTTAAACGCCAAGCTTTGTTAACTTTTGTAATTGTGGGTGGTGGTCCAACTGGGGTAGAATTGGCGGGAGCGATCGCAGAATTAGCCACCAAAACCCTCAAAGAAGATTTCCGCAACATTGACACCGCAGAAACCAGAGTTTTATTGTTAGAAGGTTTAGATCGTGTTCTTCCTCCCTTTGCACCGGAATTATCCCACACAGCAGAAGCATCTTTAAAGGCTTTGGGTGTAGATGTGCAAACTAAGACCTTAGTAACACACATTGAAAATGATATTGTTACCATTAAGCAAGGCGACGAAGTTAAAGAAATTCCTGCAAAAACAGTATTGTGGGCGGCGGGTGTAAAAGCATCACCGATGGGGAAAGTATTGACAGATAGAACTGGAGTGGAGAGCGATCGGGCTGGTCGTGTTATTGTTGAACCAGACCTAAGTATTAAAGGATTTCCCAACATCTTCGTAGTTGGTGACTTAGCGAATTTTGCCCATCAAAATGATAAACCCTTACCAGGTGTTGCACCGGTCGCTATGCAAGAAGGCGAATATGTCGCCAAACTGATTCAAAAACGCCTCAAATGTGAAACTCTGCCCCAATTTAACTATGTGGATAGAGGCAGTTTAGCAATGATTGGGCAACACGCCGCAGTTGTTGATTTAGGGTTTATTAAACTGAGAGGGTTCTTTGCCTGGTTTGTGTGGTTATTTATTCATATCTACTTCCTAATTGAATTTGATAATAAGTTAGTAGTTATGATTCAGTGGGTATGGAGTTATTTTACCCGCAATCGTGGCGCGAGATTAATTACTGGCAAGGAAACAATTCAACCTACACCAGTAGAAACTGCTAACACTCATTACACGCCAGTCCCGAAAAAACAGCCGTTAAATGTGTAGTTTTATAGAGTGGGTTAATCACCCACTATTTTGATTTAGAATAGATGCCAACTACCATTGGTAAGGAATGCGGGCGTATTCCCATAAGCCTGTATATTTTACTAATAATGAGATAGTAGTATCTAAAATCTGATATACTATAACCAGTAGGAATTTTCACTATTTCACTTATTGTATTAAAAATATGTCCAGCACGAGCTTAAAAGCTAAAGATATAGAAAATGCAAAACACATAATTGGTAACGATTTAGAAGAAACTATCAGATTTTTAAATCGTTGTGCTGGATTTAGTCATAAAAATGATGAAGAAAAGAATAAATTTGATGAATATATTAAAATTGCTCAAGCAAAAGGTAAATCTCTTGTAGAACTAAAGCAAGATTTATTATTAGGAAAGAAGAAATTTCAAAAAGCAATGCAAATATTATTAGAAATCTTCGGAAATAATGAATCACAAAATTTTTTTGAAAGGAATATCCGAGCATTAAATTTATTGACAGAATCTGTTATTGATTGTTGGGATTTTTATTCACCAGATACACAAGAGTTTTTAAGAAAATTTGCCGTAGATGCTGCTGAATTTAATAGAGTGATAAATGTTGCTTCATCTGCGGAAATTAATAGTTCTACAGCAGTTGAAGAATGGAAAATCATTGAAGAAGTAGCCAAACAACATGAAAAAGCAGTACAGAGATTTATCAACTCTGTCACAGGAGCGATAGATTGGAAAAATTGTGAAACAGATTTAGGAAGAAAGCTTTTTAAAATCAAAGAAAAAATAATTCTATCTGGAGAACCGCTTTTAACTTCAACAGAATTTGATCAATATCTTGAAGAACAAACAGAAAATAACTAAATAAACAATTTAATCGGGTGAAAAGAACTTATATAGATTCCTGCGTATTAATAGCAGCAGCAACATTAGATAATAGTGATCCAATCTGCCAAGAAGCTTTAAAGATTTTAGGTAGTGCAGAACGCTATTTTATTTCTAGTTATTATGTCAAATTTGAAATATTACCTCATGCCATAAGAAACAAAAGAAAACTAGAAGCAGAGTTTTATGAAACATTTTTTGATAGTGTACAAGAATGGGTAGAACCTAATCAAAAATTATTAGAATGTGCATATAACGAAATTATTACAAATAATAATGGATTGAGTGGAATTGATGCAATTCATGTTGCTGCTGCGTTGCTAGGAAAAGCAGATGAGTTAATTACCGCCGAAAAAAGAGAAAAGCCAATTTGTCAAGTTAAATCAATTAAAG
>JBJTUF010000282.1:0-11490 GCA_046080565.1 Cuspidothrix sp.
TTAGGTGTATTTTGTAGAATTCAGGTAACATTATCAATAGATAGTCCTTATTGAGAATAGTGGGGCTATCTTTTTTTACCATAAATCGGTACAATTTTCACCTGATAAGCTGTTTAGGTTATTTCGTCATCCCCTCAGGGGCTGTGGGTATTCCTGCTCGTTATGCTGTGGGTTATTCTGTTCACGAATTTAGTAATTTAGAAAAACTCTATGTTGTGCGTAATCGTCACGCCCATGCTTGGAGTTTAGTATATATTAATGGCAAGTGGGAAAATTTTGATACTACTCCTGCTGATTGGATTGGTATTGAAAATGGAAGTGTTTCACCATTATCATCTATTAGTAATTTTTTGTCTTTTATAGGGTTTAAAGTATCAGGATGGTTACAAAATATTTTTGGTAGTGGTATTTTTAAATATTTGTGGTGGTTGATTTTCCCATTTATATTTATGTGGACTTGGATATCAGGTAAAAATACTAAGGTGCGACGGTTATCAACTCAGAAGTTATTAACTGAAGAAATTTCTCAGAATCAAGTTTCTCAAAAAGATTATGAATTTTATTTAATTGAAAAGACTTTAAATGATTTAGGTTTAGTACGTTATCCTCATGAGTCTTACAAAATTTGGCTGGATAGACTGAAAGAAGAACTTCCTACACCCGATTTAATTGAGGATTTAACATCAATTATTGAACTACATTATCAAGAACGTTTTGATCCGCAAGGAATTAATGAAACTGAAAGACAAAAATTAAAATCTGCTGTGCAATTATGGCTAAAAACACATAGCATAATTCACAGAGTCCATTTTAGAGGAAGCTAAAATACTAGATCATGTTAAAATTCACGGATCTGAGTGTGATCAAGTTTGCTATATAGTAATGAGAAATAAATCGTCAATAATTTGCAATATTTAGTGGAAGGTTGAAGCAAGTAAGGTTAAAATTACAAGCAATGTGTAAATTTAATCTGAAGTAGAACTATGAAGACGGCTGAAAAATTGGCTGCTGGTTGGTTACTCACACTCGGATTCATGTTTTTAGCAATATCAGTATCAGAGGTAATATATAAGTCGGAACAGTCATCAATACCGATATATCCTGTGGAGGGTGAGCAGGTGTTTTCATCTCCTAATCCGGTTCAGGAGAGTAAAGATACTATTGTCGGAGGTATAGTTTTTGGTGTTCCTAGTGCTATATTGGGCAGTTGGTTAGCATTAAGTTTATATAAACAAAGTAGACAAGAGAAGAAAGCTCTAAAGCAACAAAATACAGAGCAATTACAAGCACAGTTTTATCAAATGTTACTACAGAATCAAGGGAAAGTAACTTTGTTAAATTTTGCGATGCAGTCCCAATTACCAGCCGCAGAAGCGAAAAAATATTTAGATGAGAAAGCTAAAGAATTTAATGCAAATTTTCAAGTAAATGAAGAAGGGGCAGTATCATATCATTTTGATGTTTGATAGGTCTAATGACACAGTTTTTCTTAACTATAGCTGCTATTTTTGGCGGTTTGTCTGTGGCGGGTGGTGCTTTTGGCGCTCATGCTTTACGGGAGAAAATTAGCGATCGCTCTTTAGAAATTTTTGATACGGGCGCTCGTTACCAAATGTATCATGCTTTAGCACTTTTGTTAGTCGCTATTCTCATGAGTTGTTTAGAAACTCCACCCACTGCGCTATTAGTTAGCGGTTGGTTATTTATTATTGGTGTGGTAATTTTTTCTGGTAGTTTATATGCTCTGAGTTTAACAGGTATCAAATCCTTGGGAGCAGTTGCACCATTAGGAGGATTATCATTAATGATTGCTTGGGGTGCTTTGGCTGTAGCTGCGGCAAGTGCGAAGTTTTAACAGAATTAGAACAGTTAGGGGAAGATGAGAATTAATGAGTCAATATTTCCTATTCCCTATTTCCTCTTCCCTATTCCCTCTCTTCACTAAGATAGCTATAGCCAGGATAACTAGGATATTATGAATCCTTGAAACATATATATAACAAGGCTTTTCCTCTTGCCTCCTGGTATAACTTATTCAGAAAATTTTAAATTGTTAAAAGATGAAAAAAATATACCTGTCTATAGTAGAAACTACAAACAAGTACAATAAAAATAACAGCAGTTTATTAAATAAACAAAATTATTTAGTCGTTATCCCATTCTTCACGGCCGATCAGATCGCCGATGCGATCGCGCAGTAAAAAATCACATTTTTCTAATTCACATTCTACACAAACCCACTCCCTAGCAGGGATAAACTGGCAAAGTGTATAAATTGGTTGTTGACGGCCAACCATTCCCCTTTCCACCAGTCGGCGTGCTTCATCCTGGATCACGTCCAGAGAATAGTAATTGTAATTGATAGAAGGCACCGTATTCACACTCATGGTTTTTACTCACAAAATTACATTTAGATAGTATTCCCGTTATTTACCAGGAATAAACATGGCAATAATTAAATCTGTCTCCAGGGTTTTGTAGTTTGCTATACGGAACTATTATCATTTTGACGCTATATACCTCTAAATTATCTAAAGAAATGTTAAATTTGTCAAGAAAACATGACATTCATGATATTTAAAGTTTATATTCTGAAAAGGCAATTCAATAAGACTTACGTATTTTAGCGAAACCAAGGGGTTTGAGATTGCTTCCTTACGTTGCAATGAAAGTATTTGCAGTAGGTTTTGCGTAAGTCTAGTTCAATAAAAACAGCTAACCTTACTGTTCAAGCTGAGATATCCCCATTCCCAAGTTTTTCAAATTAATCTGTAGAAAAATTATGAAACTTTTCTGAGAATTCCTGTAACTTTAACTGCACTATCCTATATTAATTTACTGATTTTAGCATCTATCCTCAGATATAAAATTGCGAGCATCTATCATAAATAATCCAAAAACTAGGGAATATAGGCATTGCCGATGATTCCCATTGAGATTACCACCATATAAATGCTAGACAAAACTAGATATTTACTTCTTATTACCGATTTTTAGCATTAAAAAATAGTCCAAGTTTGTCTTTATTAAGTTTACCTTTGTCTATTGAATTGTCAACTTAGGACTAACTCTATTCAGTAATAATTTAAATATTTCTTTATATTTTTTTAATTGTGCATCAATCAGCCTCCTTTTCTTCCGTCTGATCTAGATTCGATAATGTTCGTTGTTGCTCCAGTTGGTTTAACAAACTCAATACCTTAGTTCCTCTTTCGATAGAGCGATCTTCCACAAATAGCACTTCAGGAGTGCGTCGTAATCTTACTCTAGCTCCCAGTTCACTACGAACGTAACCAGTGGCTGATTTTAAACCTGCCATTGTTTCGGCCTTAGCTTCGTCTGTTCCATAAATGCTGACGAATATTTTGGCGTGTTGAAGATCCCCAGAAACATCCACATCGGTGACACTGACCATTCCTGTTCCCACACGGTCATCTTTAATACCGTGAAGTAGCATTTGGCTAACTTCCCGTTTAATTAACTCAGCAACGCGGGAAACGCGGCGATTTGTAGCCATATAAGTTCTGCCTTTTCACAGAGATTTGACAATTACGATTCTCAATGCAAATTAGAGTGGACGATGCTTGAGGTGATAAAATCAACAGCAACAGTCCAAACAAATTAACCCTTTTATGGTTATAGTACAACACGGCGCAAATAAACCAACCATTAAAAATGCCTGAAAAGCCTCTGAAATAAGCTTTTTGAATTTTTAATTTTGAGTTTTTAATTCCACCCTGCGGTACTGGGCTAGATCGTATTCAATCCTAACATTGCTCGCAGGGTAAGCGCGACGAAAAAAAGCCCACCCGTAAAAAAGCCCACAATAGCAATTAGCGTTACAGGACGTTTCAACAGTGGAAAAAGCGGTTCAAGGGTATTTAGAAAAAGACCCAAGACGATAGTGATCAAGTAACGAGGGTAACGAAATACATTATCCCAAAATCCATCAAACATTTGAATTTAGACTACCTTATTATAAAATGTAAATCTCTGGCCACTTGTGTTTAGCTCAATTATAATACATAACCATTAATTATATAAAGTTAGATTTAAAATACCAAAAAAGTTTAATTTATAAACGTTTTAGGTTTATTAAGCAAAACCTATTTAACTAACGCAGGAGGTACAAGAGAGGATACCGTTTTTGTCACGGGGATTTATATCTCACTGGTAAAAACTTTTTGCCTAAAAATGTAAGGTTTTAGACCAGATTATTTCAATAAAATAATGATACCAGATATGACCAAACTAAATTACTCACGACCCTTTTTAAAATGGGCTGGGGGTAGAAATCGCCTCATTCCCCAATATCAAGATTACATTCCCCAGGATTATAAAAATTACTATGAACCGTTTTTAGGTGGCGGGGCAATTTTTTTCTATTTGCAACCACAACGGGCAATTTTAAGTGATATTAATCCAGATCTAATTCTAACCTATCAATGCGTTAGAGATGATCTTGAAGAATTAATTGCGTTGCTGCAACAACATCAACAAAGACATAATGCTGAATATTACTATGAAGTTAGAAATAATCACAATGGTACAGATATAGAAAAAGCGGCTCGGTTTATTTATCTAAATAAAACTTGTTTTAATGGACTTTATCGAGTTAATTCTGAAGGTAAATTTAATGTTCCTATGGGCAAATATAAAAATCCTGGTATTTGTCAGGCAGAAATTCTGAAATTAGCATCCCAAGCTCTGAAAACAGCAGAAATTAAACAGGCTCATTTTGATGAAGTTCTTGATTATGCTGATATTCATGATGACTTTGTGTATTTTGATCCTCCCTATTATCCTGTGAGTAAAACTAGCAATTTTATTGCTTATAGTCATTTAGTTTTTGATGAAAATCAGCAAATAAAACTGAGAGATATTTTTAGGATTCTAGTGAATAGAGGTGTAAAAGTCATGTTATCTAATTCAGATTGTGCATTTATTCGTGATCTGTACAGTGACTTTAATATTCATACTATATCAGCAGCCAGAGCTATTAATTCTGATCCACAAAAACGGGGAAAAATTACAGAATTACTAATTACTTGTTAGTCACTAAATCCCTGACTGCTGACATCACTTTATAATTTACGGATACAATAAACCACCGAAAATTTACACTTTTAAGCTGTTGATAAATGGTGCAAATATGGGAATTATCTGGGAATTACTCACAACCATTGTTGGAAAAGAGCGATCGCTATAATCAATTCCCGGTGATAATGGAAATGACTCAGAATTCAGGGATACCCAACTACCACCAGCAGCTTGAACAATGACCCAAGCACCTGCAATATCCCATACCTTGGGTGTCGCTTCAATTCCACCCAAAACCGCACCCATAGCAACTGTTAAAAAGTTATAACTAGCAACTCCTAACATCCGCAGTTTACAGGGAAAACCCGGTTGAATAATATCGGTACTGCGAGAACAAAGATTAAAAAAGTGGTTTTTACTAGGAGCATCTTTACTTGCATGAATGGGATGATGATTTAAAAATGCGCCCGTTGGTGTTATTAAGCCTGATGAACCTGCCCAAAACCCATAAAAGGCTTGATTTAATGGTGGCGAGTAAACATAGCCAAAAATCGGCGTTCCTCGATAAAGCAACCCCAGAGAAATAGACCAAATGGGAATACCTCTTGTAAAGTTGGTTGTACCATCTAAAGGATCAATGACCCAACACCATTCTGTATCAGGAAAAGTTTGATCGCTTTCTTCACTCAAAATGCCGTAACCTGAGAAAGTAGAAACAATAGCATCTCGAATTTCTTGATCTGCCCATTTATCTGATTTTGTAACTAAGCTACCATCAGCCTTTTGTGAAGCTTGAACTTTGCCAAAATCTTGCATTAATTGTGTTCCCACTCTGGTAGTAGTGGTTTCCGCAAATTCTAAAATCGTATTCCAAAAATCGTTCATTTTTATTTGTCAGTTGTCAGTTGTAGGTTGTTTTTTAATTACCAATCACCAATTACCATTAATCTAGATCACTTTCTAAAACAGAAGCAAAAGCTTTTTTAGTATTAGTTTTAAATTCTGTTACATTCACACGATTCAAAAAGCTAATTGATACTAACATTCCTACAGCTTCTAGGGTAAAAACTAACCCATAGGCTAATACTAAATTACCTGGTAATAACTGTCGTCCTATATCTAAGACAGTACCACCAATTATGGTGGCAATTCCTCTAGATATGGACTGAGAAAGTCCCCAAGCACCAATGAATGTACCTGCGGCTTCAGCTATAGTTAAATCTAACATTAAACTCACTGCGGCAGTAGTGACAAAACCAGTAGCTAAACCAAATATAACTAAACTTCCTTTGAGTATAGATGGATTAGCAGAAAATCCTGAAAACCCGATTAATAAAGCCGCAACTGCCACCAAAATACAACCTAATTTGATAGTTTTACGTTTACCCAACCGAGGAACTATAAAAAACCCTGTAACTCCATAGGAAATTAAGATGCCAGTTCCATAAAAAACGTTGAGTTTGGTACTTTCTGCCAAAGGCATTTTAAAGACTTCACCTGCATAGGGTTCGACAATGGGATCTTGCATAAACAAGCTGATAGTCATCACTAATAAAAATGTGAAAAACAAGCCTGTTTGTGGACTAGCGGTTAAGATTTGCCAAGCACCACTTAAACTAATACTATCTTCTCGATTTGATGAAATGGAACAGTTTAAAAAGCGGGAATATGTTTTTTCTACTCCCACGGTAGCGATAATTGATAAACTAAATACGATACTGGGAACTATGAGAAATAAGCGATTAATTGCAGACTGTAAATCTTCTAAAGGGGCATCACCATCCAATTGTTTTAATAAACTAGAACTAATAATTGCCCCGACGATAATTCCCACCATCAACATTGACCAAACAATACCCACAACTTGGGAACGGTTGTCCTCTTCGGAAATATCTACTAATAAAGCCGCAAATGCTGTACCACTAGCACAAATTGCTAGACCATAAATGGCAAAAACTAAACTTAAAACTGCTAACCAACCAATAGTTGCTGTACTCCAAATCCAAGTGGTATTGCTAATACCAGAATTGTTTAATTGCCAGATTACTTGTACAATTAAAAAAGCGGCGATCGCAAATATTCCTGCACCTGTCCAAACATAAGGACTCCGATGATAACCAAATAACGGTTTGGCATCAGAAATTTGTCCAAATAAAATTCTCGTCGGGGCGATAAAATAAGGTATTGCTAATACTAAACTGCCTAAAGTAGCAGGAATAGCTATTTCCTTAATCATGACTCGGTTGAGTACACCCAGTGTCAAAATAGACATCATACTCAAACCCATTTGAAACAATCCTAAGCGAAACATGGTCGGAATGTTTACCTTTGGTAGAGTTAAAGTTGGATTTGATGTATCAAATGTATCTTCTATTGTCATAGCTACTTTTTTAGATGGTTTACAGAATGTAATCTCTAATTAACAATATTATGCCTAAATCAAAGATTAAAACGATGAGAAGATTACACAGAGTGGAGAATCATATAAAGTAGAACTTACGCATTGACAACAAATATCAAATATGTGCATCTGTAGAAAACATGATCGTAGGGGTTTAGCAGTGCTAAACCCCTACCCCACGGTTCATTTATCGGTAAAACTAGAAATAGTTGCAGCCGGCAATGAGGTATTTTGGTGAACCCATATCATGATTAATTTCTACAGTGCGTAAGTTCTATAAAGGCAAAAATTATTTATCAACACTAATGTGTGCAAACCATTTCCGTGAAATCTGTCAATCCATATAATCAGTGATTTAGACTAAGAAAGTAAAGAAATGTAAA
Organism: Cuspidothrix sp.; assembly: GCA_046080565.1. Lineage (GTDB taxonomy): Bacteria > Cyanobacteriota > Cyanobacteriia > Cyanobacteriales > Nostocaceae > Cuspidothrix. The sequence continues at coordinate 7,825 of JBJTUF010000282.1, forward strand.
TAAATTCTACCAAAATGGAAACCATCACGTTAGGAAAAAATGGTTTAGCTGTTCCCCCTCTGTGTATCGGTACTTGGGCTTGGGGTGATAAACTATTTTGGAATTATGGCGACGGGTACGGTGAGGAACAGTTACAAGCAGCTTTTAGTGCAGCTTTAGATGCTGGTGTCACGTTTTTCGATACTGCCGAAGTTTACGGTTTAGGACTTTCGGAACAGTTTCTAGGCCAGTTCATGAAACAAACCTCCCAAAAAGTACAAATTGCCACAAAATTTGGCCCCTTACCTTGGCGTTGGGATGGTAAATCTGTATCGGAAGCTTTAACAGCGAGTTTGCAACGGTTACAAGTTGATAGAATCGAATTATATCAAGTTCATTGGCCTTTTGCTTTCTTTTTAAGTCAAGAAACACTTATGAATACCCTCGCTGATGAAGTGAAACGGGGGAGAATAGGTGCAGTAGGTGTGAGTAATTATTCAGCCGCCCAAATGCGAGAAGCACACCAAATATTAGCCGCTAAGGGTGTACCTTTGGCTGTAAATCAGATGCGTTATTCCCTACTCACACGCCAAATAGAAGGTAACGGTATTTACCAAACAGCCCGTGATTTAGGTGTAACTATTTTAGCCTACAGTCCCTTAGCTCAAGGGTTGCTGACAGGTAAGTACACACCCTCTCAACATCCCACTGGGGCAAGAAGCATAGATCCGCGATTTAGTCAAGATGGATTAAATAAAATTGTCCCTGTTTTATCTCTCTTACGAGAAATTGGCGAAAAATATAACCGTACTCCTGCCCAAGTAGCCTTAAATTGGTTAATAGCGCAAGGAAATGTCATACCTATTGCTGGAGTTAAAACCCCTACACAAGTTAAAGAAAATGTTGGTGCTTTAGGTTGGCAAATGACTCAAGATGAAATTGCCGAATTAGAAAAAATTACTCGTCCCTGGTTACATTAGTTCAAGAGTGTAGCTAAGGCCAAGCTACGCTATCAGGAGTTCAGGAGGAAAGAAGAAGATAATTTTCTCCCCTGCCTCTTGTCTCTTCCCTATTGCCTCTTGTCTTCTAAGGTAAATTCATATCTTGTATATTTAAAGCATAAGCTTTAAACCGTTCTAAATCTTCCTGAATTGTAGATTCTACGGCTTTTCCTAAAAACAAATTATCCATAAGTTTACCAATCAAGCCAGGAATAGCGTAGGAAATCGTCATTTTTACCACACTATGATTATGGCGATCATAAAAACGAATTGCTCCTTGATTTGGTAAACCATCTACAGATTCCCATTGAATAATTTGTTGGGGAATCATTTTGGTAATGCGAGATTTCCAATTAAATTCTAACCCTCCTGTACTCAATTTCCACAATGAAATATCGGGGGTATCTTGAGAAATTGTAACCGAATCAATCCATTTCATCCATTTAGGCATTTGCTCTAAATCAGACCACAATTCCCAGACTAATTCTATAGGAACTTCAACTTCTACCTGTACACTATGCTCTAACCAGTCACTCATAGGATTTTAGATTTTAGATTTTAGATTTTAGATTTTAGATTTTAGATTGGTAATGGGTGATTGGTGATTGGTGATTGGTAAACTTCTACTTATTCCCTATTCCCTATTCCCTATCCCCTCTTAACTGTCACCTGTTACCTGTCACCTGTCACCTATTTCTTCACAGTTTCTAGAATGACTTTAGCGGCACGTTTTCCAGAAATTGTTGCTCCTTCCATGCTGTCAATATAATCTTGTTGAGTGTAACTACCAGCTAGGAAAAAGTTAGGTATAGGTGTTTTTTGATCTGGACGATAGGGATCCATACCTGGTGCTTCACGGTACAAAGATTGAGCCAGTTTGACTACACTATACCAAGTCATGTTTAAGTCTCTAGAAGAAGGGAACAGTTCATGTACTTGTTTTAAGACGTGGTGAGCGATCGCTTCATTGTTTTGTTTAATAAAAGGATCTCCCGGTGTCAATACCAGTTGCAATAATGAACCCTCACCAGGACGATAATAATCTGCGGGGCTGGTTAAAGCCAAATCAGCAAAACAAGAAAAATCCGCATCAGCAGTATATAACAAATTATCTATGCCAACGGCGTGGTTTAATTGTTTGCGTTTTTCCTCATCTTGCAATTCTGTTACCCAACCATCAAAACGTAGTTGCACTGTAGCGACTGGAACGGCATCTAATTTGTAAATGTTATCAAATTCTGACCATTTGCGCCAAGCTTGGGGTAAAACTCGCTGAATACCGGGAATATCACAAGCACAGACATAGGCATCAGCAGTAATGAGTTCTTCTGTTTCACCTTGGGCAACTACTATACCAGTAACATGAGTGTCTGATCCAGATTCAGCAAACTGAATTTCTCGTACTTGGCGACGGGTGTATATTTTTGTGCCTTTTTCTTCTAAGTATTTAACAATTGGTTTGTGTAAATATTCGTGAGGTGAACCTTCCAACATTCGCAGAATTGAAGCTTCTGTTCTGACTGCAAAAAACTGGAAAATTGTCAACATACAACGGGCAGAAATATGATCGCAATCTATGAATCCTAAAGCATAGGCGATGGGATTCCAGAGACGTTTAATACTGCCTTTACTGCCACCGTGACTATAAAACCATTCGGAAAAACTGATTTTATCTAATTTGCGAATAGTATTCATTGCGCCGTCAAAGTCTATTAAACCCTGAACTATGGGGCTAGTACCTAGAGCGATCGCATTTTGGAATTTATCTTGTAAAGACAGTTGGGAAGTGGTAAAAAATGCCTTTAAACCATTAAAAGGCGCACCTGTGAAAAAGCGAAAATCTAATGCCCCAGTTTCTCCACCTTTATTAATAAAAGTATGAGTATGTTCCTTGAGGCGTAAATTTTCCCCAGCCCCCACTTTCTGCATTAATGCAAATAGATTGTAATAGCAGCCAAAAAATACGTGCAGCCCCATTTCAATATGGTTGCCATCACCATCTACCCAACTGCCTACTTTACCCCCCACAAACGGGCGAGACTCGAAAATTTCTACCTCACAGCCCGCATCTACTAAATCTACAGCAGTTGCTAACCCAGCTAGTCCCGCACCTACAATTGCAACGCGCATTCCCTCGTTCCTTGTTCAGTTTCTTCACAAAGCGATACAGATTATACACAAAATCAAGACTTTTAGCTATTATCTCACTACAAATACTCGATAAATACTCAAAATGAGTTTATTAGCTACTGTAGTTACCAAATATCAAGCTTTTAGTTACTTGGTTGAATGCTCAACTGAATACTCATAACTAATTAAATATTACCACCTAAGCCACTACAGTAGCTAGTATAAATATACTATTAATCACCACAATGATTAGGAATACTTCAAAAGTGATTGATAGCAACTAAATCTTGATTTACGCAAAACCTACTGCAAATACTGTCATTGCGACATAAGGAAGCAATCTTAAATCCCTACATTTTGTCAAAATGCGTAATTCCTAAAAAAATTCAAGGGTAATAATTATTTTTTACCAATTACTAATTAGGGTTTGCTGAAAAAGTCGAAAAAAACTTTGAGGAGAATTGAGTAGGTAGTCAAGCAGAAATAAAGATAAGATTTTGTTGTGTAAACTTCACTAAATAATCAAGTTCACTAATCAAATCAGGTAAAAAAGACG
>JBJTUF010000283.1:0-26825 GCA_046080565.1 Cuspidothrix sp.
GATTCCCAGTATACCCCTAGCGCGTTTTGGGTACATATGTATATAATTGGTAATATTTTTCATCTTCGGTAGAACCACGGTATATTTTCCATTTACCGTTCTACCATTTTTTCGTTATATATTTCGGACAGGTCTATTAAGTAAGTCATTAATCCATGTTTTCGATAATTTATAATAACCATATCTACAGTAGTATTACGTAATCTAATTATACGGGAAGTGATTAATAATATTAATGTTTAATAGTGAAGCAACTGTTCAATGCTTAGTATATTACCATTATCAGTTGTTTGTGAAAAACCAATTGACGCATATAAGCTTTTTAACAGCCATGAAGTAAGTACCTGAGCAAAATTAATTAAACATTTTGAAAATACCTAAAGGAATGAATTATGTAGTGGTAAACCCCCTGTGGTTGCATCATAAATCGGGGTAGAAGGGTACTACCCCTACATCAAATCTAAATCTTTTATATAATTAATTTTACCTACCTACTTATAAACATTGTCAATTTTTATCCTCCGTCAAAATATATTTGACAGAATATTATTACACAACGGCGAAAATCAACTCAGAATTCCCAATTTATAACAAGCTATTGTTATATTCATTTCATTAGTTTTGCTCCTAATTTAATGCCGAATTCTTCCTCGAAAACTGGTTTTTTGTAATCTAAACTCCAAATTTCCAATTCACATTCATCATTGATGACAGATGGAAAGATGAACATTTTTAATTCTTTAATATGGGGAAGATATTCACATTGAATATGGGAAATTGCTCCAATTTGTCTTCTATCTAAAGCCACAGCTAATCTTAAAATAGCACTGAATTGATTGATCATTTGCCGATGTTCTTTGTGGAGTAAATTCCGATAGTTTTCGTGTTTTTTCTTGGGTGGAGATTTGCGATGATAGCGGGCAATGTTGGCAATAATTTCGATTTCGGTTTCGTTATAACCGAGTAATTCACTATTTCTAATTAGATAGTATGAATGTTTGTGGTGTGCGGAATGGCTGACATAGTGACCACAGTTATGTAAAATTGCGGCCGCCCAAAGCAATTGTTGTTGATCTGCGCTCCAATGATGTAGTATGCCTTTGGTTTGCTCAAAGATATTTAGCGCAAAAGCGGCAACCCGTTCGCTATGTTCGACGTTGACTTGGTATTTTTGAGCAGTTTTTAATACAGTACGTTGGCGAATGGAACTTTGAAACCGTAGTCGGTTATCTATGAAGCCATGGGTCAGCATCCAGTCTACTATTACGCCTTCTCGCAGCGATCGCTCACAAACTCTCACTGATTGTACCCCTAATAAAGCCATTGCTTCCTGTAGAATTACTGCTCCAGAAAGTATTACTTCTGATCTTTTTTCTGGCATTCCCGGAATGGCTGCCCGTTCTACGTTGGTCATTTTACGGAGGCGGTTGACCCAGGTTCGCAGGTCTTGGAAACTAAATTGATAGCCGTTGAGGGTGGAAGGAACAAGACCTAATTTTTCCCTGGCATGGATGGTAGCAATGGTTTCTATTGTTCCAGATGTGCCGATTAATTGGGGGGTGTCGTCTTTGAGGTTGCCTAGAATTTCTTCTACAGAACGTTCTAGCATGGCTTTGGCATAAGCTTGTAAATATCTAAATTCGCTATCATTAATAGGATCAGATTTAACTAATTCGCTGGTAAGGCGGACTGCGCCAACTTTGGTACTGGTAAGACTGCGGGGTTCATGACTATCGCCTAAAATTAATTCCGTTGAACCTCCGCCAATATCAATAATGATGTGGGGTTGGTTGTTAAATTCCATTCCAGATAAGACACCCAGATAAATACGGCGGGCTTCTTCTTGTCCAGAAATGAGGTTTATTGTTAACCCAACTTGAGTTTCAACTTCATTAATAAAATCTTTACCATTGGGAGATTCCCGGACGGCGCTGGTAGCAACAGCGAAAATACTATCTACACCTAAGCTATGGGCAAAGGTTTTGAATCGTCCTAAAGTGGCGATCGCTTTATTCATGATTTCTGGCTTTAATTCGCCTGTGGTTAAATTGCGATCGCCTAATCTAACCGTTTCTTTATCTCTAGCAATAATAGTAAAAGATGGTAAACTAGCTTCAATTTTGACCACTATGATATGTAAAGAATTCGTTCCAATATCAATGGCGGCAATCATCTGATTTTTTGGAACGTTAGCCGAGACTAAATTTATCATTTGCTTGTTGATGGTGAATATAGCAGGTGACAGAGTTGAAAAGATTTTGGGGTAAGGTTTTTGAGGTCAATTTTGTATCTCGTTCAAGTGCATACCGCTATAGGAACTGTAGAACAAATAGCAAATAAAGATATTCTATAAATGTGAAGATATGTTAACGGTTGACGATTGACGGTTGACTGTCACCTCTTGCCTCTTAACTGTCACCTGTCACCTGTCACCTGTCACCTCCTGACTCCTGTTATTCAATATGTTAGAGACACCAAAAACCAATCAAGAACCATTATGGCTTGTAATTATCCGCCTACTACGCTGGCATAAACCAGAAGGCAGGTTAATTCTGATGATACCTGCATTATGGGCTGTATTTTTAGCGGCGGCGGGTAAACCACCTGTACCCCTGGTAGCAGTGATTATTTTGGGTAGTATTGCCACCAGTGCGGCGGGATGTGTAGTTAATGATTTATGGGATAGAGATATTGATCCCCAAGTAGAGAGAACCCGCGATCGCCCGCTTGCATCTCGCGCCCTTTCCATACAAGTTGGTATTGTGGTGGGTATAGTTTCCCTAGCCTGTGCGGCAGTGATCGCTTTCTATCTTAACCCCTTAAGCTTCTGGTTGTCTGTAGCCGCAGTGCCGGTAATTGTCCTCTATCCTGGTGCAAAACGGGTATTTCCTGTTCCCCAGTTGGTGCTTTCCATTGCTTGGGGTTTTGCGGTGTTAATTAGTTGGAGTGCCGTTACAGGGAATATTACCACACCAACTTGGTTAGTTTGGGGCGCGACCGTACTATGGACATTAGGATTTGATACTATTTATGCCATGAGCGATCGCCAAGATGATCAACGTATCGGCGTTAATTCTAGCGCTTTGTTCTTCGGTAAATATGCCCCTACAGCGATCGCAATCTTCTTTATAGCTACAATAATTCTCCTGGCCGAAGTCGGTTTATTAGTTCACTTACATACAGGATTTTGGCTCAGTTTAATCCTAGCTGCGATCGCTTGGATCTGGCAAATTATCCGCTTACAACAGCCAGAAATACCTAATCCAGCCTACGGAGAAATGTTTCGTCAAAACGTCTGGATTGGCCTTCTAATTTTAGCAGGAATGATTATTGGTTATTTGTAAAAATTCAGGGAACAGGGAATAGGCAAGAGGCAAGAGGGAATAGAATTTTTTCCCCTACCTCCTGTCAACGGTCAACTGTCAACTGTCATCACGATAAGACTTGGGCTTTAAACCCAGAACTAAAGTTTTTATTCATACTTCTTTCCTTCTGCCTCCTACCTTCTTTGTAATTAATTTAACCAAAGCAAAAATTTTCTGCCAATGTGACTCAGGCTAGATTCAAAACTATCAGGACTATTGTTTTAAAGGTTGGGATATTAATCTACAAGCTAGATACAAACCAACCCAATGAAACAATCTATTTTTGTTAAACTCGCTACAATAATTTTACTTTCCCTTGGTAGTTTGAGTCTAGTTATTGGTGGTTTTTGGATCAGTAAAGCTGCCAGTAATAACAAGCAATTACAGCTAATTACTGAGACATCAAAATATCAAGAAATCCGTAATCATAAATGGGGAAATCCTCAGCAAATTCAACATTTCCCCAGCCAAATTCCTCCAGATGCCCAAATTTTACAAATGGCTTATGCTTCTGGCTTAACTCCAGGAACAAGTTCTTTACAAATTCGCCTCAAACAACCACAAACAAAAATTCAAAACTTACTCACACAATATAAAAAAATCTCTCAGCATCAATATCGAGGCGGTAATACAAATATTCATAGTAATCAACCTAACGGTGTCCCTACAACATTTTTTTATACTAGCGATTCAGAAACAGAAACCTTTCCTAGCAGCTATGAAATATTAGTATTAAAAGCCGAAGATAAAAGTCAACCTGGCTATAAATGGAATCATGGTAATAGTCATGGTGTCGCCATTGATGTTGCATCTTCAGAAATTATTTATTGGGCAGAAAAATGGTAAAAGCAGGAGAAAATTTAACCACGGAAGAATAGAATTTTTCTTTGATTTGTGTTAACGTAGCGTCCTATAAGAATACAAGGTATCAAAGCACTATATGAATCTCTTGGTTCAGCAGCAGCTATGCGTTTCTTAACATTGCTATATAAAACCCCTACTGATTATGTAGAAATATCAAAAACAATATATCAAAATCAAAGTATTGAAGAAATTTTCGCTAAAGCAAAACAAAATTGGCAAGATTAATTATATCAATAGTTCGTAGGGGTTTAGCATTGCTAAACCCCTACCCACAGCTTGTATTTACATCCTTTCTAAAACCTTAATTCCCAACAAAGATAATCCCAACTTCAGAGTTTTTGCCGTTAAATCACATAACATTAACCGCGAAGTTCTAGCAGGTTCTTCAGATTTGAGAACGGGACAATTTTCATAGAACTTATTAAATTTATCGCTGAGTTGATACAAATAATCACACAAACGATTTGGTAATAAATCCTGTTCTACTTCCTTAATTACCTCATCAAGTTGCAGGAGATGTTTAGCTAAAGTTAATTCTGCATCTTCTTTGAGTAAGATTTTGGTATTTGTTCCTAAATTGGTAAAGTCAATATTCCCTTGACGACTAATACCTTGAATCCTTACATAAGCATAGAGAAGATAAGGTGCTGTATTGCCTTTAAGAGATAACATTTTGTCATAACTAAAGACATAACTACTGGTGCGATTTTGGCTTAAATCTGCATATTTAACCGCACTAATTCCCACCACTTCCGCGACATTTTGAATAAATTCTTCTGTTTCTACTCTGCCATCTTCTTGTAATCTCTTTTCTATGTCTGCACGGGCGCGGTTAATAGCTTCATCTAATAAATCCCGTAACCGCACAGTATCCCCAGAACGAGTTTTGAATTTTTTCCCATCTTCACCTAAGACCAACCCAAAAGGAACATGAACTAATTCCACATCATCAGGTATCCAATGTGCTTTTCTTGCTACTTGGAAAAATTGAGAAAAGTGGTTAGATTGTCCTTCATCTGTCACATAAACAATTCTCTTGGCTACATCTTTTTGAATCCGATAACCTAAAGCTGCTAAATCAGTGGTTGCATAGTTATAACCACCGTCAGTTTTTTGCACAATTAAAGGTAAAGGATTACCTTCTCTATTGGTAAAACCATCTAAAAAAACACATTTTGCGCCTTGATTTTCTTCTAATAATCCGGTGGTTGCTAAATCTTCTACGACTTTTGGTAATAAGGAATTATAAAAAGATTCTCCTCTTTCTATTAATTGAACATTTAATAAATCATAAATGATTTGAAATTCTTGTCGAGATTGTTCACATAACAATTTCCAAGCATGAAGAGTATCTTCTCCACCAGCTTGTAATTTCACAACTTCTTGACGGGAATTTTCTTGAAAGATTGGATCTTCATCAAATCGCTTTTTGGCTTCACGATAAAAACTCACTAAATCTCCAATATTTAAAGCATTTGCGGTAGTCAGTGCATCTGGATAAACTTCACGCAAATAGGTAATTAACATCCCAAATTGCGTACCCCAATCACCAACATGATTTAACCGCAAAACATCATGACCACAAAATTCTAAAATCCGGGCAATAGAATCACCAATAATGGTAGAACGTAAATGTCCGACGTGCATTTCTTTAGCAATATTCGGACTAGAAAAATCAACAATTTGCCTTTGGGGATTTGTTGCTGTGGGTATTCCCAATCTATCATCTGCTTGAATGGCGTTCAGTTGCGCTTCGAGATAGGATGTTTGTAATTTGAGGTTAATAAAACCAGGCCCAGCAATTTCTGGAGGTTCACAAATATCAGATACATCTAGTTTATTAACAATTTCTGTAGCAATGATTCTCGGTTGCTTTCCTAACTTTTTACTCAGAGATAAAGCCACATTAGCTTGATAGTCACCAAATTTAGGATTACTAGCAGAAACCAAAATTGGATCTGTATTGGTATAATCTGTACCAAAAGCAGCCACTAAAGCCTGTGTTAATTTGAGTTTTAGTTGTTCTTGTGTAGCGTTCATTATCTAAATTGTATCTTTGTCAAAAGTGCCGTAATGCTTAATTTTAACTTAAAAATATAGTTATACCAAATTAATTTCAAGCTGCACAAAATCATCAAATCAATCAGTTCATCCATTCTTATCTGTGTCTATCTGCGTTTATCTGCGTTCAATTTCCTCCCGACCTTCCTTCAGTTTTAACATAATTTCTGCATGAATATCACGGGTAAGAGGATAGAAGTAATTTAAAATCAAACCTAAACTCAAGAAAAATATTGTTACTGGACTAACGACAATGCGAATTGCTAATAGTGCAGAATCAGGTTGTGTAGAAATTTGTCCATCTACGGATGGATTAAAACCTAAAAATTGTAAAATATTACTTACTAAAAATAACCCAAAAGCTAAACCAAATTTTTGTAATAAGACCATAAAACCATAAAATATCCCTTCCCTTCTTTGTCCAGTTTGCAATTGATCTAAATCAATGACATCGGGAATCATGGATGCAGGAATTAAATAGGCTATAGAAAGTCCACAACCTGCAACTATAGCAATGATATACAATAACCAAACTTGCTGGGGTTGAACAAAAAATAGTCCAAAGGAGGCAATTATCCATAAACTTATGCCCATTGCATAAACCAGTTTTTTACCAATTCTTTTACTTAAATTACTCCAAACAAATAACATTAATAAAGCCGTTCCTTGAACTACAATCAAGACTAGAGGCACATCTGCATTTTTTAATTTCATGCAGTAAATAATGAAGTAGGGCAGAATTGCGGCAGTAATATTTGCACCTAACCACGAACAAAGAAAAATAGCAGTCACAAATAAAAAAGGCTTGTTAGTCCAAAGTGTGCTTAGTTGTTCTGGAAAAGGAATTTTTTCGGGTTCTGATATTTGATGATGTTCTTTCTCAAAAGCCAAAAGGCGATCGCGCACACCATACACACACAAATATAAACCTATAACCGCCACAAAACTACAAATCCCAGCTAAAACTAAATATTGTTGTTGAGGATTGGCAATTACAGAAAAAATAATTGTCGCTAAAACTAATGATAAAATATCCCCACTAATAGAAAATGCAAAGCGAAAACTATTCAAATTAGTCCTTTCATCATAATCTTGAGTCAGTTCGGGAGTCATAGCTGCATAAGGCAAATTCACCACAGTAAATAACGCCTCGGATACCACCCCAATAATTACATAATAGGAAAATAACCACCAAATATTACTACTTTTATCGCTGCTAAATTCTGGGACAACCCACAGCAAAAAACGCGAAAGTGCAAAGGGAATTGCCCCATAAAATAACCAAGGTAGACGACGACCCCAGCGACGAGATTTAGTTTTGTCAGTTAGCCATCCCACCATGGGGTCATTAACAGCATCCCCGATTTTACCTACCATTAATATGCTGCCCGCTAAACCGGCTGGTATCCCGGCCACATTAGTATAAAAGAGCAACATAAATATAGCGCTAATGTTGCCGGTCATTGATTGTCCTAAAGTTCCTACACCATAGGCCAGTTTAGTTTTTAAATCTAATGCTTCACTTGTAGGCGTTTGTTTTAAGCCATTATTATCATCTTGCATTATAAATTACGCCTTTATACAAATGAAAGCTAGAGTATTTTCTAGAATTTAGGTCAAGAATAAAAAGACTATCCGAGATTTTACATACATCTTATCCTTTTTGCTCTTATCCATTGCCTATTTTGCTGTAACTTTATCTTACATAGTGATTTCAATCACATCAAATAATAAATTTCGATCACATAAACTACTGATCTTCATCAAATCTTTAAGATTAAAAAATCACAACTTTACATAATCTTTAATCACCACACGATCTTTGTCAATGAGTGATTATTAATAGTATCAAATATCAGGGAATAAACCAATGCAACTCATTAATCTTAATTTCATCCAAGAATCAGTAGAATTTTATAACAATGAATTTTTCTATGCCCCAGAATATGCAGATAACTTTACTTTAGAAGATATCATTTGGACGCTAGAACAATTAACTCAACACTTAGAATTATCTGGTCATTTATAAAAATTGTGTTTATTTTTGCTCTCGTTGTTGTTGAAGTTTTAGCATCATTTCTGCATGAATCTCCCGCGTAATGGGATAGAAGTAAACTAAAACCAAACCTGCTATTAAACAAACGGTTGGTATTGGTCCAACAGCAATCCGAATAGCTAAAAGTGCAGATTCAGGTTGTATGGGTAAAGAACTTTGTCCAGTTACAGCTTCTTTAAAACCATAAGCTTGTAAAGTATTACCGACTAAAAATAGCCCAAAAGCTAAACCAAATTTTTGCAATAACACCATAAAACCATAGAAAATACCTTCACGGCGTTGTCCGGTTTGTAATTCATCTAATTCAATCACATCAGGTATCATTGACCAAGGAATTAGATAAGCTGTAGAAACTCCCACACCTGCCATAACAGCCATGACATACATGAGGACAACTTGATTTGGTTGCAGGAAAAATAATCCACCAGCAGCAATAATCCATGAACTCATGCCGAGAAAATAAACCAGTTTTTTACCAATTTTTTTACTTAAATTACTCCAAATAAATAACATTAATAAAGCCGTTCCCTGGACTGCAATCATGACAGTGGGGACATCTCCTTCTTTAAGTCCCATACAGTTAACCACAAAATAGGGAATAATGCTGGCGGTGATTTGTACACCTAACCAAGAAAAAAGATATATAGAAATAACAAAGAGAAAAGGTTTATTACTAAAGACAATTTTTAGCTGTTCTAGAAAGGGAATTTCTGCTTCTTGTGGCAAAGCAATCCGTTTAGCTTCAAAAGCCAAAATGCGATCGCGCACACCATAAACACACCAATATAATGATAAAATCGAAATCACCGTACAAACTGCGGCTAAAACTAAATATTGTTGTTGGCGATCGCTAATTTGTGAAAAAACTATCTTTGATAAAATTAATGATAAAATACTACCACCAATGGAAAATGTAAAGCGAAAGCTATTCAAGCTAGTTCGTTCATCATAATCCTGAGTTAATTCAGGTGTCATTGCCGTATAAGGCAAATTAACAACAGTATAAAATACCTGAGATACAATCCCAATTACTACATAGTACCAAAATAATAACCAAATATTACTACTTTTATCCGCACTAAATTGAGGTACAATCCACTGCAAGAAAAAGAACAATCCAAAGGGAATTGCCCCATATAACAGCCAAGGAAGACGACGACCCCACCGACGGGATTGGGTTTTATCTGTTAACATCCCCACAAAAGGATCATTAACACCATCCCAAATCTTACCAATCATCAAAATACTACCCGCCAAACCCGCCGGAATTCCTGCAACATTGGTAAAAAAAACCAGTAAGTAAAATACAGCAATATTCGCAGTAATCGCCGGGCCTAAATCTCCCGCCCCATAAGCCAGTTTAGTTTTAAAATCTAATTTATCGCCTGTCAGAGATTTATGTAAATCGTCATTATCAAAATTATCTTTGACCATAAATCACGCTCATATTAAAATAAAAAACTCACTTGTATTCAGTATTAATTAACATACTTTTCTGTATCCTATGTCAGACCTTTACATTTCTTGGTCAGATTATCACCACAAAATTGAACAACTTGCTGTAAATATCTATCAATCAGGCTGGCAATTTAACCAAATCGTCTGTTTAGCTAGAGGAGGACTACGAGTAGGGGATATTCTTTCACGGATATATAATCAACCTTTAGCAATTCTATCTACCTCATCCTACAGTGGCGCGGGTAAACAAGACAGAAATAATTTAATTGTTTCCCATCATTTAACCATGACTAATGAAAATTTAGGTTCACGGATTTTGCTAGTAGATGATTTAGTAGATTCTGGTATCACTATTCAAAAAACAATTCCTTGGTTACACTCCTATAGTCAATCCCCTATAGAAGAAATTCGCACGGCTGTAATTTGGTATAAAGCTTGTTCGGTTGTTGTTCCTGATTATTATACTGATTATCTTCCTCATAATCCTTGGATTCATCAACCTTTTGAACATTATGAACTTATGAATCCGGGGGAATTGGCAGAAAAAGTGAGTCTAATTTGTTGATACTATGAATTAATCGTAAAGCGATCGCCTAAACCTTTAAGTGTCATATTTTGGGCGATCGCATCATGGGGAATTAACACATAAACCCAAGGTTTACCATTATATTTTAACATATAATCGGAAGCATATTTACACCATTGAACCGCTACATTTTTCTTAGCAACCACTTGAGGATGATCTATTTCATCTCGGTTTTTGGGTTCAAGCATATAGATAATTTCTGTTGTTTCTGCCACAAAATCAGGTTGATATTCTAAATAATTTCCTTCCCATTTGTAATAAATCTGAAATTGTCCCCTTGCTGGTTTAAACCATTTGATTGCATCTCGTTCTAAAATTATAGATAATATCCTTTCTGCTTCTGATTGAAACTTTTGTTCTTTATAAAGGCATTTCTCAAAACCTGTAAACAGATATTTGGACATATTGCTTTTATCAGTAGGGGAGATTCTATAATCTAAATAATCTTTAACATTTGTGGTATAAGCACTCTCTTTTAAACTGGTAAAACCTTTACTAATTTTCACTTCATAATCAACATTATCTTCCCAAAAATGTTTTATCATCTGGTTATGAACAAAAATAGCAATTTCCACTTGATGATAATATAAAACTTTTTTGGTATCTTCCTCTGATAAATATGTAAGGAAATGCTCAACCACTTGACCTGCTAAATCATAAAGTAAATCAGCATTTTCATCATAATATATATCATTAAACTTAGCTAAATTTTCCACAATATAGTTTTCTAAGCGAGATTCTTTGAAATTTTCTGTTTTGATTTCTAAAGATGCAAAATCATCCGTTGCTAAAGATTGAATATGTAACTCTTGTTGAGATGGAACGGCATAATTTAAACCTGTCACATCTAAAGCAAAAGACCTAAAACCTGATCTTACTTCCCCTTTAGGAGTAACTAAAATTTTCGGAATATCAATAGTTTGTTGAATCACTAAATCGGTTGTTTTAGCCACAATAGCATCAATATCTGGTGGTGTAATTACACCTGCTATTTCTAATTGTTCTGGACGATATTCTCTAGCTACAGCTTCCCGCACCATTGATTGAACTTTTGGGGTTGCCAGATAGGATGTTGTGGGTACTTTTTCTGGCTGATTTTCTAACTTTTGAATTTCTTTATAAGTCAAATTAGCAATTTTTTGTTCTACAGGAGATACAAATATAGAAGTTTGTATATTTTCGTTTTCCGGTTCTGTAACAGTTGTATTTTCCTCTGTGTTTTCTTCTCTATTATCCTCAAGATGATCTTCAATTTTTGGTTCTGTGGTCATTCCTAAAGATTGAGCAAGTTTTGATTGTGAAATTACTGTTTTATTTCTTTCTGCTAACTGTTCAGATGTGAGGATAATTTCTTGCAATCTAATTTCTGATTCTGGACGTTTTGCTTCTTCTACAATTTCTTGAAATTTATCATGGGCAACAATATTTAAACGATCTACAATGGTTATACCTGTACGCTTTCCATAAGGTAAACGTAATCCTCTACCAATAGATTGTTTAATCAAAATTTGCGAATTTGCGGCTCTTAATGGGACAATAGTATATAAATTAGTCACATCCCAACCTTCCTTTAACATATTCACATGAATAACTATTTCTGTGGGTTCATCTGGATGTTCTACTTTTAGCAATCTTTCTACCATTTCATCTTCTTGTGCGCCTGTTTTACTAGAATCAACTTGTATAACTTTATCCTGATAAAAACCCTCTACAAATTCATCAGATTTAATCAATTCTAACAGTTGTGAAGCATGGTTAGTATCACGGGCAATTACTAGCATAAAAGGTTTAACAATAGGCTTTCCTGTTTGCGAACCATAGGTTTTTAATTCAGCTTTAATATTTTCATGTAAATAAATTCCATCTTCTAATTTTATTTTTTCAATTGCTGCTGGTGATAAACTATTAGGATTAAAGTCTTTACGAGTCACAACCGCAGGATCTTTCACAAAATCATCTAAAATTGCTTTTCCTAAAGAATATTCATAAATAACATTTTTAAAATATACAGGTTTTTTACTGGTTTCTACAGAAGGTGTAGCTGTGAGTTCTAAACCTATTAATGGTTTTAATTCATTAATTGCTCTAATTCCTGCTGATGCTCGATATCTGTGGGATTCATCCATTAAAATTACTAAGTCTTTTAACTGGGAAAGATAATCAAAATAACTTTCACCAATATATTCAGATAGTCTTTTGATTTTAGGGGTTTTACCACCGCGCACTTCAGAATTAATTTTTGAGATATTAAAAATATTGATTTTGCAACCTTTAAAATCAGTAATGATAGATGATTTTTCGTAATTATCACCAGTGATAATTTCTGGTAAATTTATGGCAAATTTAGAAATCCCTGTAAATACATATTTTGGTGTATTGGGTGTAAAATCTGTAATCAGTTTGTTATAAATAGTTAAATTAGGTGCTAAAACAAAGAAGTTTTTGATGCCATAAGCTAGATGTAAATAAGCAATAAAAGCCCCCATTAATCGAGTTTTACCTACACCTGTTGCTAGGGCAAAACAAAGTGATGGAAATTCCCGTTCAAAATCTGTAACTGTGGGAAATTCCTGATTAATTTTCGCTAAACTTGTTTCTATATCTGATTGTTCATTGATAGGTAAAATTTGACAAACTCGATCTAAAATTTCTAATGATTGTCTTTGGGGAGGGCGCAGACTGAGACGATTAGTAATGTTGGTAACGATGTTATTCATTGTATGTTATGTATCTAAAATAGTGATTGTTGTATATGCTGTTGTTGTGGTTTTTGTGGTGATGATTGTGCAATTTGTGGAGGTGCTTTGGGCAAGTTTTCCGTTTTTAAACTGTAATCATCATGACCCCATTCACAACGGGAAAGTATTTGTTGAGGAATTTTTTTAATTGTTAGATTAGGGAATATATCAACTTGTCCACGAAAAGCACTACATAAAACTAATAATGTGCGTTCTTGTCCTACTTCATCAGCAAGTTTAGATAATTGTTCATGACTGAGATTTTGAGTTGTGACATAAATAAAATCTCGTTCTGTAGAATAACCATGTTGCCAATAAAATGTATCTGATGGTGCATAAGTGAAGCCTTCAATTTTACAGAGTGCTTCGGCTAACATGGCGGGATTATATTGTTTATTAATAATCCAGTTACCCCATTTATCTTTTTCTAATAATGATGGTGCAAGGCGATAATAACGAAAACCGCCGCCACTTTTCCAGTTAACAGTTTGGGTAATACCTCCTTTGTCTTCTCCATCAATTACTTTTTTGAGTCGGGGAATGATATGGGTATGACAATGTTCTCCTAGTTCTATCATTATCCAACGTCTTCCCATTTTGTGTGCAACTGCGCCTGTTGTTCCTGAACCTGCAAAGGAATCTAATACTAAATCACCAGGATTTGTTGCAATTTCTAAAACTCGCTGTATTAATCCTTCTGGTTTAGGAGTAATAAAGTCATCTGCAAGAGAAGAACTACCTAATACAGCACGAACTTCTTTTCTAGCAGCATCAGTATGACTTGCGTATTCGTGCAACCAAAGTGTTTGGGGTACAGTTCCCTGATTTTTTAGCAAATGTTTATATCTTTTGTAAGCTGGTGTACTTGATAAACCATCTTTTCCCCAATAAACAAGGTTATCTCTAACATTTTGTTCATGTGTTTCTTTTGAATAACGCCAAACAGAAGTTTTCTTAGGATATATTTCCTGGCCAGTGTTAGGTTGAATTATTGGATAATAAAGATTTGGTCTTTCTTCAGAGCTTTTATTGCACGTATAATTATCAATACGAAAAACTCCTTTTTCATCTGTATGTCGGTATTGGCGATCTTTTTCTTCGGTTCTTTTTAAAAGATTGCGTTGCCAAGACTCGCTCTTTCTATAAACCAGTATATGATCGTGCATTGGTGCAATAGTCTTGTGATCATTAGCAACTGCATATTTTTTCTGCCAAATAACATTAGCCACAAAATTTGCACGTCCAAAAATTTCATCACACATTACTTTTAAATAATGTGCTTCATTGTCATCAATGGTAATCCACAAAGAACCATCTTCTGATAACAAATTACGAATAATTTCTAACCTATCTCTCATTAAAGAAAGCCAGATAGAATGCTCAACCCCATCATCATAATGTTCAAAAGCTGAACCTGTATTATAGGGAGGATCAATAAAAACACATTTAACTTTTCCTGTAAATTCCTGTTCTAAAGCTTTGAGAGCTAACAAGTTATCCCCAAAAATTAAGCGATTATCAAAAATATCATTTTCGCTGACTCGATGAGCAGCATGATAAGATTTTTCAGCATCTTCTAATAAAATTCGCGGTTCTAATTTGGGGCGAATTTCTTTACCTATCCATGTTAATTCTAGTCTCTGTTTTTTAGTCATAATTAGGGTTTGCTTTTATGGCAAATTAAATTTTAAAATTTGATTTTATATTTTAAAATTATAACCCATTGGTTAATTTTTGTCATTAATTTGCTCACAATTAAATCAAAATTTATATAGTTAAATTTGAGTAAACTTTTGTAGGTTGGGTTGAACGAAGTGAAACCCAACATTAGGAGGAGATTGTCCGGTGTTGTGTTGGGTTTTCTCAACCCAACCTACAGTCTAATTCTTGCATTACTTTACTCGTTAATTGTTGAACATCGGTTAAACTCCTAAAAATAGCAAGATAGCCTTTTTCATCACTAGCAAACTGAGATTCAGCGAGAGTATAAATTAACTCTGCAAGTTCTATACCAACATTGGAAAGCTCAGTCATATCATCTTGAGATAAATTAACCTCTGGTTTATTGATTAAAGGTTTATAACGTCTTGATAAAACATTCAATATAAATAATCTACCATGTTGATAGAAATTTTTACGTCGAGTTTCTGTTTCTGCTTTGCGAGAATCTTCAAAAATCTGATCAAGATATTCAAATATACGCACATAACGACAAAGTGTAATTCCTGAAAGTTCATTACTAAAAAGTGTAGAATAATGATCCTTATACAAAAGATTTAAATTTTTCTTAGCTGCAACAATTATTTCAGCATTACCACTAAAACAAGCAAGAGCAATTGCAGCTTGTTCAATGGTGATAGCATCTTGATTATCTGCTGATGGACGATATTGATAGACAATATTTGATACCATACATTCTTGCCGCAACCGTTCTTGATTTGGATCTAATGCTGCAAAATAAATATCACGGACTGTATTTTGTGTATTTCTCGCTTTGGTAATTTCTATACCTATTGTATCTGATTGTGTGCCTACTTCAATGATAGTAACTAATAATTTTGCATTGGGAGATATTGCACCATTGGCATTAAATACAGATGCGATAGATCCCACTGTTTGCGCTCCATTGACTACAGAAAAACCCTCTAAAGTAAATTTAGTTGATTCCTGTTTATGTCCAGGTGGTAAAATAACTTTTGTACAAGTAATAGTTAATCCATTATTTAGATAAAAAAGTTCTGATGGTTGTTCTTTGACAGTTTCAGCAATCGCTAAGTTAACATCTTGTGTACCCAGGTAATAACGAATATTTTTCTCAAATAATAATTTATGATGCTGGTTGTATAAATCTGCCAGTTCAGCAGCATTGACTAATCCATAAAAGGCTTTTCTTGGCTGTTCTAAACAATGCCAGTTTTCTAAGGTCAATTTAACTTCAATAGGTGCATTTTCTTGTTTTGTTGTCAACCATCCATAAATCTTTTCTATATTCAAATCTTGCCATTGAAAACGCGCATCAAATTTATTGAGTTCATCTTGCAGTTGATTGAGATCATTAACTACATGAGTTCCCAAACTACTATCTAAATATATATTACAACCAACTATTTTCACTCCATTTCTGTCTAAGGCATCTTCAACATCATGCTGTAAGCGTGAAAAACTGGAATTAAATTTTTGAAACCGTTTATGGACAAGATCCCTAATTCCATCACAAAATTTTTTATTATCTCCCATGTTGGGAGCATTTCCCGCCTTAGCTTGTATTAACCAAAGTCGGTTATTAGTTCGATCAAAATAAACCGCATCAATACCATTATCATTTTCGCCATTGATAATTGAGTTAGCAGCCTGACAGGAGGAGTAATATTAGCAAGATTGGTTATAGCAAATGCAGCTAAAGAACGACTCAAACGATTTTCTTCATGTTGTTTTGCTGTCCAATTTCTATTAATTTGAGGAATAATAGGAAAATAATCCTGCTTTAGCACTTCAATAATTTGAGTTTTTTGGGCTTTACTATTCGGCTTAGACATTTTTCGACATTGAGCGATCGCTAGTATGGGAATTGTTTTTAATACATCATGCCAGAATAGGGTACAGATGGGATACCTGTCTTCAAAACAACCACAACCAAATCGGAAGAGTAAACAACAAAACTATCATCCCCATCGCTAAAATAGTCACAGCCAAATCACGATCTAAATTAAAGGTTTCCGCTATTACCAATGTAGCTAAAGCTGGAGGCATACCCATCTGCAAAACTATCACCTGTGCTGCATTACCACTAACCCCAAACACCGACAGCATACTACCTAAAATCAGTGGAACTACTATCATTTTAATTAAGATACTACTCCATGCTTCTGGGAGTTTGCGCCAAGAATTTAGTTGTGAAAGTCTCATTCCTATTAACATCAAGGATAAAGCTACCCCCACCCAAGCCAATTTATCTAAAGTAAATTCTACAACAGAGGGAAGTGGAAGTTGATGCAACCACAAGCCAAAACCAAAACTCCATAAAGCTGGATTAATTAAAATCACTTTGGCTATTTGGGTATAATTCTGGATATTATTACCAAACCTGGCGGCTAAAATCACACCTAAACCATAAGCGCCAAATAATGAACCCAACATATCGTAAAATAAAGCCCAGGCAAAATATTCTTTACCAACCATGGCTAAGGTGATGGGATAACCCAAATTACCTGTATTACCTACCATCGCTGCTAAAATCAGGCTACCTTGAGTAGCAAGTTGGGGGACTGAATTAGTGAAATATGCTAGGGTTTTAATTCGTAACCAAGCTAAAAATGCTCCTAGAAATAAGGCTAGATACGCTATTATCGGTGCAATCCAAATCTGTCCTGATAAATCTGTTTGCACTAAAAACCCAATAATACTTATAGGGACTCCTATCCAAAAAAGAAACTGACCTAAATATGTGGAAGCATAACTCGGTAATTTTCGTCCTAAGATAAATCCGAGGAGAATTAACCCCACTAACTTGATATATAGTTCTAAAAGAGTGACCAAGATTACACCTAGAATAATTAAAAATTAAAAATTAAAGACAAACTATGTTGTTTAGACTGGGGCATTTTTTTACTATTAAATACAAACAGGAGCATAAACTTGAATAAAGCTGGATTTCCTCAAAAACCGAACAGTTCATATCCTCAATCTGGTGATGATATTCCCACGGCTGTACGCGATACTTCTGATACAGGACGTAAGATAAACATACCAACTCCAGTTTTAATTATAGGTGGATTAACAGGATTTATCCTGCTGGCTGTTACCAGTGGTTTTTTCTTCTCTGTCACCTCACCTAAACCAACTGCTAATTCTCCTGTTGACCCTATTAATTCTACACTCGAACCTGTAGTTAGTAATACTCCACCTAATAATAGTGTATTGGGACATTTTGAATATGCACAAGCACCAGAATCAGAATTAGCACCTATTACGGCCGATGGTATAATCAGAATGAGAAAATCTGCGGCTGTCAAGTTTCAAGCTATGGCAGCAGCAGCTAGAAGTGCAGGTGTAAATTTAGTTCCTATTTCTGGGTTTCGTTCGATAGAGGAACAAAAGCAATTATTTTTCGGTGTTGGGGCCCAGCGCAATCAAACTCCGGCTGAACGGGCAGCTTTAAGCGCACCTCCTGGACATAGCGAACATCATACAGGTTATGCTGTGGATATTGGTGATGGTGCAGTGCCGGCGACTAATCTGCAAGCCAATTTTGATAATACTAAAGCCTATCAATGGTTAAAAGATAATGCGGCTAGGTTTAGTTTTGAACTTTCTTTTCCTGAAAATAATCCTCAAGGTGTGAGTTATGAACCTTGGCATTGGCGTTTTGTGGGTGATAGTGATAGTTTAGAAACTTTTTATAAAGCGAAAAATATCAAACCTGTAGAAAAACCATAGTTTTGAAAATAGGTGATAGGTGAAAAATCAGGATGAGTAAAAAGGTTTCAATCCCTAATAGGGAGTAAATAAAATTGCAATTTGGAGGGAGGCGTATTCTCAGTTCAAAGAATTAACCGATTCTCAATAACACGGAGACATTGCACACCCTAAAATAGTAACTATCACCATCAAAAGGGAAAATATGGTTCAAGCCTTACTAAAACCAGTAACCTTTGAGCAATTCGCAGAATGGTATCCAGACACAGGAGTACGCTATGAACTACACAACGGGGTAATTGTTGAGATGAATCAGCCGTTAGGAGATCATGAGATGGTAATTGCTCTACTAAGTCGTAAATTGACAGTAGAAATAGATAGAAAAAATCTTCCTTATGTAATTCCTAAGAGTGCCTTTGTTAAACCAGTAACCACAGAATCGGCTTATTGCCCTGACATTCTGTTGTTAAATCCTGTCAATCTGGCAAACGAACCCCTGTGGCAGAAACATTCAACACTGACCCAATCGGCATCAATCCCTTTTGTTGCAGAGGTTGTCAGCACCAACTGGCAAATAGATTATGCCAACAAAGCAAATGACTATGAAGCGATGGGGATTACCGAATACTGGATTTTAGATTATTTAGGATTGGGTGGTAGAAGATTTATTGGTAGTCCTAAGCAGCCTACCTTGTCTGTTTATTCATTGATTGATGGGGAATATCAGGTTTCTCAGTTTAGAGGCGATGAAGTGATAGTTTCTCCAATGTTCCCAGATTTGGGGCTAACGGCTAGGGAAGTTTTGCTGATTCAGTGATATGGTTCATATACCACTACAAAAGCGATCGCTCTAGTATATCATGCCAGTGCGATCGCTTTATGATTTTTGCCTTGACAATATTTTAGCCCTCTTCATCATCACCAAAATCAGGTTCAGCACCAAGAGCGCGTAATTGTGCTGCTAATCTTTCTGCACGTCTTCTTTCCCGTTCCCCTTGTTTTCTTTCCCGTTCTGTCGGTGTGAGAACCCAGTTACCTGAAGCATCATACCAGCGTAACCACTGCCGTTCAATGCCGTGATATATACCTTGCCACAGTCCTAAACCTAATTCAATATCATTTAGCCAGACACGCAGTTGATTGATTTCCAATTCAGCATAACTACTTCCCTGTAATTGAAATCCTCTTAACTGGTCAGTGTAACGGTCAAAAACTATATAATAGGGTACTCTTAAAACTCGTTCGTAAACTTCCCATTTAGTTGGAGGTTGACTAGCATCTCGTAAGGTTCTCCCTAAATCTTCTTTTTCTGTTCCTGGTGAAATAAATTCTACCACTACAAAAGGATTAACGCCTTCTTGCCAAACCACATAACTCAGCCGCAGTTCTTTTTGTGCATACAACCTGGGGACATCAACGACAGCAAACCAGTCAGGGCGTTTATACCATAATGGATGATGAACATCGTAGTAAAGATTTAGGTCTGTGGCGATAAATACCTGATTTTCCGGGAAGTTGGACGGACAAAAAGTTTCCCGTAATAACTGCGGTTGTAAAAGATGAAATTCGTCTGGCAAACCGCGTTCCTCTGGGTCTTCGCTAGGTAAATCATACATTGTCGGTAGGAATTCCTTAGCAGAACGCGGTGGGTCTGTTTGATACATAACGGCTGCAAAAAAGAAATGTCAAGTTCACTATATGCTTGTTCTAATTCTTGATATCGCAATAAATCCAGTGCTAACTTTATTACTTGAGAACTAGATTTACACACTTTAATAATTTTGTAGTTCTCAACAAACTGTACTAATAGTGCTGGTATCGAGAAATTAAAATTATTTTTACTTTTTTATATTTAAGTGTTAAAATTTAGTGAGATTACATTAGCAAAAAACCACGCTCCGATATTTATCAGGGCGCTGGTCTAATTTGTCCAATGTATATTTCTTTTAATTTACACTCACAAGGAAAAAATTGTGATACTGAAAATGTTGCTAGTTATACTAGCTTTGTTTGTTGTTGCCTTTATTTTTCAAAAGGCAGATTCCTTAGCCGTAACAATTTTGGCTATTATCAACTTATTGAAGTAAGTTGATAAGAAAACTACATTTAAGCTTCCAGTAATATTCAGGGAGTTTATTCTGAGCAGAAAATAAACATGGGTGGTGCTACAACACTGCCCTTTTTTTATTGACATATTTAATATAGCACCTTCTGGTGCATTTTAGTCATCACTAATCACAAATTCGTACCATAAAAAACTAAAAAACAAATTTTGGCTATACACATTAATCAATCATTTGTCAACTAAATAAAAAAATAAATAATTTTTCTCGTTCCTAGTCTCTGACTAGGAATGCAGTTGATGAGGCTCTGCCTCAACTACCAGCACAAAATCGGGTAAAATGGCTGGTATTCTGGGATTGGAGGCAGAGCCTCCTGGTAGGCATTCCCAGCCGGAGTCTGGGAACGAGTAATATGTCTATTTTAATTACATTCTAAAACACCTAAAATAACTAAAATAAAATATGGTTAAATATGTACGAATGTGCATACAATATATTTAAATGTCGTATCAGTGGGATAGAGATAAAGCAGTAGCCAATTTTCGTAAACACGGAATAGATTTTGCTGATGCAGTATCAGTTTTTTCAGATGACTTAGCAACTACCATCACAGATGAGCGTTTTGAGGAAGAAAGGTTTATTACTATTGGAATGGATGCTTTTGGTCGAATTTTAGTAGTTGTGTATACATGGCGCGGTGATGAAATTAGATTAATTTCTGCTCGCAAAGCCACGAATTATGAGAAAAGACAATATGAGGCAGGATAAACTATGGAAAGCGAGTATAATTTTAGTCAAGGAAAAAGGGGCGCGATTGAACCCACACCACCTGGGAAAACAAGGATTACAATTCGCCTAGATGATGAAATACTGATATGGTTTCGTGAGCAAGTACACCAAGCAGGTGGGGGAAATTACCAAACATTGATTAATGATGCTTTGCTTGAGTATATTCAACAACGCCGCGAACCTTTAGAAGCAACTCTCAGGCGAGTATTGCGAGAAGAATTAGAAAGAATGGGAAAATGAAAGCGATCGCTTGTAGATAGTAGACTCTAAAAATGCGATCGCTACATTATATTTTTATTACTGCGTTGGTGTTAATAATAACTCGCTGATTTGCGATGATGTACAGCAGTCACACCATCTTGATTTAACACTTTCCCATCATCCACAGTGGCATAAACCAACCAATGATCGCCTACTTCCATTCGATTTTGTACTGTACATTCCAGGTAAGATAAAGCACCATTGAGAATTACACCGCCATTGTGAGCTTCTGAAATATCTAACCCCTCAAATCTATCTTGTCCGGGGGCGTAAACTTTCATGAAATGTTTACGTATTTCCCGACCTTCTGCCAAGATATTGACGACAAATTTATTACTTGTATGGGTTAAGTTTTCCATTGCCCGATCTTTAGCTACTGCAATGGTTAAACCAGGAGGACTAAAGCTGGCTTGTGTTACCCAAGATGCTAACATTCCTGTTTTTACTTCGCCTTGAGTGGCTGTGACGACACACAGAGAGCCAACAATGCGACCAACAGCTTGTTCAATATTACTTGCCGGTTGTTTAGCGACGACTAATTTTTTCGTGGCGCGTTTTAATGTTTGAGCGAAATCTGTTCCCGCTTCTTCGCAGGTTTGTAAGGTGACTTCATTGGGTTTGAATTTGACGCGGATGGTTTCAAAACCAAATCTATAACCTGCATCTTTGAGTTTATTTTCGATTAAATCAACTGCTTCTCCACTCCAACCAAAAGAACCGAAAACACCTGCTAATTTATTGTTAGTTGCGGTGGATAAAACAATTCCTAAAGCTGTTTGCACTGGTGTGGGTGCGTGTCCGCCTAATGTGGGAGAACCGATGACAAAACCAGAACATTTTTCGATCGCAGTTTTAATTTCTTCAGGATCTGCAAATTCGCAGTTAATAGATTCTACACTGACACCTGCTTTAGTGATACCGCGAGCGATCGCCTGAGCTAAGGTAGTAGTATTCCCATAAGCAGAAGCATAAATCAAAGCTACGCTGATATCAGCGTTAGTTTGTTGCTTGATCCATTCTCGGTAAGAGTGGGTAAGTTCCTGTAAAGCATATCTTACCAAAGGTCCATGACCAGTAGCATACAATCTAGTGGGTAAATCTGCCAATTTTTCTAAAGCTGTTTCTGCTTGTTTAGCATGGGGAGCAAATAAACAGTCAAAATAATAACGCCGATCTTCGTTAAAGATTTCCCAACCTTCATCAAATACTTGATCTCCACAAATATGCGCCCCAAATAACTTATCAGAAAATAAAATTTCTGTTTGTGGATCATAGGTGCAAAGTTCGTCAGAATAACGAGGGTTAGGTGTAGGAATAAATTGTAAATTATGTCCTTTTCCTAAATCTAAAGTTTCATCCCCTCGCATGATCAAAATTGATAAATTATCGTTTTCTAAAGCTGCTTTTAAATTTTTTGCTCCTGGGTTAGAACAAACAAAAGTAATTTGAGGGGCAATTTCTAATAAAGCTTTTAATGTCGCTGCTCGGTTAGGATTAATATGACCAAGAATTACATAATCAATGGTTTTGATATTAATTCTTTTTTGTAATGCTTCGAGATAAATTTCGGTAAAAGTTTCTCCAGGAGGATCAATTAAGGCGATTTTATCGGCTTGAATGATGAAAGAATTTGCCGTTGTTCCTTTAGCTAAAGCATATTCAATTTCAAATCTTAATCTTGCCCAACTGCGCGATCGCAATATTGTTGTATCTGTACCAATGGGCAATATTTGCACATCACGGGGTTTAGTTTCTGACATAACTTTAATCTCCTGTTTTCCTTTTTTTTAATCTTGTACTTTTATTATTTATTTCAACTTAAAGACATTCAACAAAAACTCTAATTTCTCTGTGTCCTCTGTGGTTCGTTTATAAAATCATTAGTTTCTGAGATATGTAATGCCTGATGTTTTTAAAGGTGGGTATTACCCACCCTGCTGTCACCTTAATAATGGTTTCCTACCTTGCGATGGTGAACTGCTGTCAGTGCTTCGGGTTTGGAGACTCTACCGGCGTAAACTGTGCTGTATACTGCCCAATGATCGCCACAGTCCATGCGGCTGACAACTTCACATTCCATGTATGCTAAAGCATCGCCTAAAATGGGTGCGCCATTTTCTGCTGGTTGGGTTTTGACTCCTTCAAAACGGTCCGCACCGGGGGCAAATCGTTTTAAGAAGTGTTTCATCAGTTTTTGATAGTTGCCTTCTTCGAGTACATTGAGGACAAAGCGATCGCCTACTTGCATCAGAGATTCTATCGCCCGATCTTTAGCTACAGCAATGGAAAATCCCAGGGGTTTAAAACTGGCTTGACTTACCCAAGAAGCTAACATGGCGCTGGATACGTCGTCTTTTTTGGCGGTGATGATATATAAACCACCGCTAATTCTGCCCAAAGCTTTGTCTAAGTCAGCCCCAAGAGATTTCATCGCTTTGATGCTTTTGTCTCTTGTTACCCATTGTCCTAAATCTGTACCCGCTTCTTCGCACTTCTTGTAGATGTTGGCTGTGGGTGTTTCCCGAATTTCAATCACGGGGAAAGCTACAGTTAACCCTGCTGCGCGGAATTTATTTAATAGGGGATAAGTTGGTTCATCATCTCCCCCACCAACTTCAAAAATGCCAATGGCTTGTTTTTCCTTGGCAGAACCTAAAACGGTACTGATTGCGGTCTGGATATTAATACCACCTGATGCGGGAGACATTCCCACAACTAAACCAGTGCAACGTCCTACCAGTTCCCGGAGTTCTTGTAAATCCACATTCCCACCCAAGTCTACCATTTCTATGGCTACACCGGTTTTAGTGATACCATTAGCAATGGCTTGGGCAAGGCGATCGCTATAACCATACTCAGATACATAAAATATACCGACTGGTGTTTCTGCCTTGGTTTGGCCTTGACTCCAAGTACGATAACGTCCTACTAATTCTTCCACGTTATGGTAAAGTAGGGGACCATGGCCAGTCGCTATCATGCGAATAGTTTTTAATTCTGCCATGCGCTTGAGTGCAGACAACACAGAACGGGCATTTGGACCCATTAAACAGTCATAGTAATATTGAAAATCAGCCTCAATGGCTGGTAAATTCTCATCAAAGGTGCTATCGGTGCAGTAATGTAACCCAAAAGCATCGCAAGTATAGAGAATTTGGGTTTTGTGGTCAAAGCTGAAAATAGTATCAGGCCAGTGTAAATTAGGGGCAATAACAAATTCAAATTCATGGCCATTACCTAAATCTAGGCGATCGCCATTTTTGACAATTTTGCGTTTAAATGGCTGATGTACCATA
Source organism: Cuspidothrix sp. (assembly GCA_046080565.1). GTDB lineage: Bacteria > Cyanobacteriota > Cyanobacteriia > Cyanobacteriales > Nostocaceae > Cuspidothrix. The sequence goes on from JBJTUF010000283.1 coordinate 24,953, forward strand.
TCTTCCAAGAACTGAATTGCCACCTTAGACGCAACCACAGTAATATCAGGAGCAAGTTGCAATAAATCCTTAACTAAACCACTGTGATCTGGTTCAGTGTGACTGACAATTAAATAATCAATATCCTGGGGATTAATTAACCCCGTGAGAGTATCAAAATAAGTTTGGCGAAACTTTTCATGGGAGGTATCAACTAAAGCTATTTTCTCACCACGAATGATAAAAGAATTATATGTAGTCCCATTTTGTAGGCCAAACTCAATATCAAAGCGATCGCGGTCCCAATCCAAAGACCGAATTGCTGTAGTATCCTCACTAATCTCTACAGTATTTATAGTCAGACGTTTTTCTAGTTTCTCGGTGAGCAATACCATCACGCCCCTCCTGAATAAATTGAGTATTTATGCCTTCCTCCTATTGTGGCACGGTTTGAATGTTAATTTTTATTAAAAAACCTATCACCCAGTTAAGAAAATTAGAACTGTGAACAATTATTTCTCTTCCACACAGAACCCACTTCCTTCCCTAGCCTTAATTCTCGGTAATTCCCGCCTCCATTGGGGATTATTCATAGATAAAAACCTATATATAACCGGGGATACATTTCATCTATCTGCATCTGTTATACACCAATTAGCCCAAGATCCCACCTTAGATAATTGGTTAACAGCAATCTCCCTCCCTAGTAATCTTCCCATCACACCAGATTACCCCATACCGGTGATACTTGCTTCTGTTGTCCCCAGTCAAACCGCACTTTGGCAAATTTACCCCCATTTACGTCTCATTACCTTAGCAGATATACCATTACAGGAAATGTATCCCACATTAGGAATTGATCGCGCCTTAGCTGTCTGGGGTGCAGGGATAACTTGGGGATTTCCCACATTAGTAATTGATGCGGGTACAGCATTAACATTTACCGGCACCAATGCTCAAAAATCCTTAGTTGGTGGGGCAATTTTGCCAGGTTTAGGGTTACAATTTGCCAGTTTAGGACAAAAAACCGGACAATTACCATTATTAGAAACTAGCTTAATCAATTCTTTACCGCCACGTTTTGCTATGAATACATCAAGCGCAATTCAAAGTGGCATCATTTACAGTTTATTAGCAGGAATAAAAGACTTTATTGATCATTGGTTACTATTATTCCCTGAAAGTAAAATAATCATTACTGGTGGTGATAGTTACTTATTAAAAAAACATCTGGAAAATCAATTTCCAGAAATAGCAAACAAATTGATTTTAGAAAAGAACTTGATTTTTTTAGTTCTACCGTACTTGTTATGCTAAATCAGCAGTTTCAAGGAGGGAACAGGGTAAAGAGGCAGTTTTTGTGATAATATCTAATATGTGTGGCTTTTTTCATAAGTACATTAAGCCTTCCGAAGTTTTTTGAGATTGATTTTGCATATTAGGTACTGAAGAAACATTTTTTTAGGAATAGACATCTGATGAAAATTACATAAGCGTTTTCTATAAACCTTCTGGAGACGTTCAACGTCTCTATATTGTTTTCACCAAATGTCTAATAGACATCTTTATAAATTGAATATGCACAGGTTGAAACACCTATGGAGACTTTCCATGGAAGGCCTCTAGATTCTTTTCACCAGATATCTAATCAGGGAAGTAGTTATACTAACCAATTGATAAAGGTGCGGTGATTCTTAACACTTCATTTCCACTCGCCATCGAGGTAGTCCTTGAAGAATATTAACACCAAATACGACCACGACGGAAAGGTTGATCAGGTTCAGTTTGTTCGGCTTTTTGTCTAGCCATTTCCTGTGACCAAAAACCATAATCTTCCAAACCAGTAGATAACAATTTGCGTTCAATTTCTTGTGGCTTTTGAGGTTCTGGTTGA
>JBJTUF010000284.1:0-3044 GCA_046080565.1 Cuspidothrix sp.
TTGGGGTACATCAAATGTTCCAAAAAACTATAGAAGAATTAATGCAATTTAGCCGCTATCGGTTGAAGGATTACATCAAAGGGCAAAGAGCTATGAAGCTTGCTCTCTCTAGCTTCTAGCTATCTTGTCCTCCTGTCAGGATTTTATACTATTCAAGCTAAAGGTAAAAATGGACAAGAAATTTCTGGAGAATTTCGCGTAGCAGAATTTAAACCACCAAATTTTAAAGTTGATTTACAGCTAAATAATAAATTTGCGGTCATTGATGATAAGATTGATGCCCAAGTAGGAAGTAATTATTTATTTGGTTCACCCGTGGAAGGAGGAGAAGCTAAATATTTTGTTACTCGTCAACAGACTAATTTTATCCCTCAAGGGTGGGAAGAATTTAGTTTTGGGAGACAATGGTTTTGGCCAGAAGAAAGTCCTAATGTTTCTAATGATGTCTTGCAAACTAATACTAAATTAGATGCTAATGGGAAAAGTAGTCAAACCGTGACAGTAGCTAAAGATTTACCATACCCCATGACTTACCGGGTAGATGTGCAAATTAGTGATGTTTCTAATTTATCGGTTGCTAATTCCCAAACTTTTACTGCTTTACCTAGTAATAAAATCATTGGTTTAAAAAGTAATTTTGTAGCTGATGCTGGTAAGGATTTCCCTGTAGAATTTATTGTTACTGACGCAACAGGAAAAGTATTAGAAAACCAACGGGTACATCTGGAATTACAACAGATGAAATATAACAGCGTCACTAAGATTGTTGAAGGTAGTAAAACAGCACAAAATCAAGTTGAATATCAAACGGTTGCAAAAACAGATATTACATCTGCAAATACTCCTCAAACAGTTAATTTAAAACCTAATGTATCAGGTTCATATCGAATTAGGGCTAATTTTAGTGATAGTAGAGATGACATTACAGCGACAGATTTACAAATTTGGGTGACAGGAGAAAATCAAGTATTTTGGGGAGGAGAAGAAAAAGATAAATTATCAGTAAAATTGAATAAAAAAGATTTTAAACCTGGGGAAACTGCTACAGCTTTAATTCAATCTCCCTACCCAGAAGGGGAATTATATTTTGCGGTAATTAAAGATAAACCTCTCTATCAACAAGTAGTAAAAATTAAAGGAGGCGCGCCCCAAATTCAGTTTAAAATTACTCCGGAAATGTTACCTAATGCAGCAGTAGAAGCGGTATTAGTTAGACAAGGTAAACCACTCAATCAAGTAGAACCGGGAAGTTTGGAAAATTTATCCCGCATTGGTTTTACAACTTTTAAAGTTGACTTAGCAGATAAATATTTAAAGGTACAAATTAACCCAGTTCAAAAGTCTTTAGAACCGGGAAAAGAAGCAACTGTAGAACTAGAATTAAAAGATAATCAAGGAAGTCCGACCAAAGGACAATTTACTGTTATGGTGGTGAACGAAGCGGTATTACAATTAACTGGTTATCGTGCGCCAAATTTGGTAGATACTGTTTATGCAGAACAACCAATTTATACTCGATTTAGTGATAATCGTCCTAATGTAAGATTAGAAAAATTAGTTGTAGCTTTACCTAAAGGTTGGGGTTATGGAGGAGGTTTATCTAATGGTTTAGCAAATACTCGTATTCGTGAAGATTTTGAAGCTTTAGCTTATTACAATGGTGCGGTAATTAGTGATGAAAATGGTAAAGCGAAAATCACTCTTAAATTACCCGATAATTTAACTACATGGCGAATAATGGTAGTAGCTACAGATGGAAATTTACGGTTTGGAAATGGTGAGGCGACATTTATCACCACAAAACCATTGATAACTAATGCGATTTTACCATAATTTGTCCGCACAGGCGATCGCATTTTCGCAGGTTTATCAGTCACTAACACCAGTGGAAACACCGGAAATTTGAATATTAATGGTGAACTTAGCGGTTCTCTTAACTTTGCTGAAAACAACCCCAAAACTACCAACTTACAACCAAAAACAGAATCAGCAACTCAAGCTTATCGTTTCCCCATAGTAGCGGGAAATGTGGGAGAAAGTAAAGTTACATTTACAACTCAACTTAATAATAATACTGATGGTTTTAGTGAACCTTTAGAAATTAAACCTTTAGAAATTACAGAACAAGTTGTAGAAACTGGTGTAACAGAAAAACAGGTAAAAATTCCCGTAAATTTTGATCAAGATACCTTCCGTGACGCTGGAGGTTTAGATATTCAGTTAGCTAGTACCTTAATTCCTACAATTAAATCACCTGCAAAACAAGTTTTAGAAAATAATGATTTACCCTTTGCAGAACCAGCAGCAAGTAAATTATTAATTGCGGCGAATCTGCAAAATTTGACGCAAAAATATAACCAAACATTTGCAGAATTTAATCCTCAACAACAAGCAAAATTAGCAATTGCACAATTAGAAAAATTACAAATAGCAGATGGTGGTTTTACCGCATTTCCCGGACAAGAAAAATCCGACCCTTGGGTTTCTAGTTATGCTGGAGAATCTTTAATTACAGCTAATCAAAGTTTTCCTGGTTTAGTTGATAGTCAAATCATTTCTCGGCTAAAAACTTATTTACAAAATGTTCTCCCTAACCCAGGACAATATGACTATTGTAAACAGAAACTTTGTAAATCTCAACTGCAACTAAATTCTTTAATCGCCTTAGCACAATTAGGAGATAAACGCAATAGTTTCTTGTCAGATATTTATCAACAACGTGATGATTTTGATCTAGTTACTCAAATCAAATTAGCCAGATATTTATATCAGTTTCCTGAATGGCAAGATGAAGCGCAAATCATGCGGTTAGAATTGCAAAAGAACATCTATGAAACTGGACGTACAGCAGTTATAAACTTACCCAAAACTTGGAGTTGGATGAGTTCAAATACTGTCACCCAATCCTGAGGGGATGACGAAATAACCTAAACAGCTTATCAGGTGAAAATTGTACCGATTTATGGTAAAAAAAGATAGCCCCACTATTCTCAATAAGGACTATCTATTGATAATGTTACCTGAATTCTACAAAATACACCTAA
>JBJTUF010000285.1:0-3541 GCA_046080565.1 Cuspidothrix sp.
AATTTCAAATTTTGGTTCTTTTACTGCTACCGAGTCGAAGCGATAACTAGCCGCATTTGCTGGAGGATTTGCCAATAACTCAAACAGTAGGGTTGGGTATTTTTGAAATAAATAATAAAAAATAGAGTCACGGCGCATATAAAAGTAGAAATCACCTTTTCATATATATTACCAGAAATAGTGTTGTAAAAAGTCTGGAGATAATTTGGTAGTGAGGAATTTATGCCAGATTTGAGGACTAAAGTCCTCACTACAAACTTTAAATTATTGAGTCGGTTAAAATTCTGTTGACATCCCCACACTATTTCACAGAAACAGAATCAACGTCCACAGTTTCCCCAGTAGGAGGCGTATTATTAACTGTATTATTGGTACTATTTTCTACATTTCCTTTTTTCGCCTTCCAACCATCAATTACCAAACCAGAAACTTCTGTCACAAATAAACTTAAAAGTAGAACATCATCAATTTGGCCAATAATAGGAATAAAATCTGGAGAAATATCGAAAGGACTGATTAAATAGGCCACAGTACCGATAATTACCCACCAACGGTATTTAGGATTGCGTAGTGTGTTCCGATACCATGTGTATAGAGATTGAATTGAGAAGTTCATATACTTAACCTCCAGTGATTTTTTTATTTTGACAGATAATTTTCTAAACTCCCGGTGGGAATAACCGTCTTATGGTGTATAGAAGATGTTACTCCTGAGTAATTAATCAGAAAAGTTTGTGAGTAATGCAAAACTCTCTAAAATAAAAATGCTTTGACTATCAGCGATGGAGAGAGGAAACCTACACAGTGGATATTTTAGATTTGTTTAAGAAGGGCGGGCCTGCTATGTGGCCTTTGCTAGTTTTATCAGTCCTATCACTCAGCGTCATTTTTGAACGTATGTGGTTCTGGTTAAGGATTTTGACTCAGGAAAAAGAAATCGTTAATCGTGTTCTTGATGCTGCTGGGGAGAATTGGGAAATAGCACAAGCGATCGCCGAACAAGCCAGAGATCAGCCCATTGGTAGATTCTTATACGCACCTTTGCGTTTACAAAAATACGACCCAGAAACCTTTAGATTAGCACTAGAATCAACAGCAGCAGACGAGATAGCGGGAATGCGTCGGGGTGAAAAACTCCTTGAAGCTGTGATTGCCCTTTCGCCCCTATTAGGATTATTGGGTACAGTTCTGGGTTTAATTCAGTCCTTGGGTTCAATTCGCATTGGTGAATTGGGAACTGAATCTGCTGCTGGTGTTACAACTGGGATTGGGGAATCGCTGATTAGTACAGCATCAGGATTAATAGTAGCGATCGCTAGTTTGGTCTTTTATCGTCTATTTCAAAGTTTTGTTGTTAACCAAGTTAAAGTTTTCAACAAAGCAGGAAATGAGCTAGAACTTCTCTATCGTGAGTATCCTCCTGAACCTAACACTCTTAGCAAACAAATAGGTTCAAAATCTACTTCTGAAAATTTAGATTCATCGGCTCATTTAGACGAAGAATCATTTACTAAAAATTCAGCAATTGAGCAAAATGAATCAATTGAACCAATTGATTCCAAGGAAACAATTGATGCAAATCCGACAATTGAGCCATAGCATAAAATTGATAATTCCAGTTTGCACTCTGTAGAACAAAAAGAAGATGAAAGTTAAACTAGATACCCCCGGTGAAGAACTTCAAATTCAGATTATCCCCTTAATTGATGTTGTTTTTTGTATTCTGACATTCTTTTTATTAGCAGCTTTACAATTTACCCGTCAACAAGCCATTAATGTTGACTTACCCAAAGCCAGTACCGGTACAGATTCTGCTGCTAATTCCCAAATCAAAAATAACATCTTACCTGTCACCATTGATGCAGTCGGATTAACTTACATAGAAAAAGAACCAGTCAACCGGGAGCAATTAGAAGCTCGTTTAACACAATATCTGCAAACAAATCCAGATGGAATTTTAGTCTTAAATGCTTCGCGCACAGCTACTTATAATGATGTGATTCAAACATTAGATTTGCTCAGAAAAGTAGGTGGAAATCGCGTATCCTTGGGAATTATTCCTGGTTCATCTCAACCTGTTATCAATTCACCTGGTGTACCTACTATTCCTCTTCCCGGCATACCTAATAATTCTGCTAATCCAGAAATTAACCCACCAGGAAACTTGAATCCTTTACCACCCGGAAATTTAAGTCCAGTACGACCAGGAAACTTCAATCCTGTACCACCTGTTAACCCCAATCAATTCCCAGCACCACCAAACGGACTACCACCTGGAATTTCACCTGTAGTTCCCAATAATACCGTACCACAAACACCCGTAGCACCAGGTACAAATAATTCTCCTCCACCTCAAAATTAAGACCATTTATTGACAAATTTTTGTATATTTATCTCTCCCCATATTTTCCCAAATTAGGAATTTATGGGGAGATTTTTATAGTATTTGTAGTAGCATCGCACCCTTAAAGTAGTGCAAAAATATAGTTCTTGTGGTACAGGCATCTTGCCTGTACGGACGGGATAGAAGCCCATCCCACCAGAGAGTTTTCAGCCAAAGTCCCCCTTTTTAAGGGGGATTTAGGGGGATCTAAAAATATTTGATACACCATAACAGACTTTTCAAACACCCTCTTAAAGGATTTACATTTGGTATACCATGAAGCAGCAAAAATTTTTAGTAATCACCTATTACAAATTACTAATTATTGATACAAAGAAAGTAAACATAAAGATATATAGAATAAATTTCATCTCAATACTAAAAATCTGTTAATTTATAAATAATTGGTTAAGCTACAAAGATTTTTACATCAATAAACCAAGTCAACCAGGTAATTTATCGCCAATCACCATTTACGTTTCAGGGGTTATGGCAATGGATATTGTAACGCTGTTAATTGTTTGGTTAGTTACGGCTGTCAGTTTGTGGATTATTAGTAAATTGCCTTTAGGAGTGGAAATTGATACTCCAGAAAAAGCAATTTTTTCCGCCGCAGTTTTAGGTATTATTACTGCACTCGTCAAGCCAGTTCTCAAAGTTTTATTTGTGATACCAAATTTAGCTACATTTGACTTATTATCTGGTATCTTTACTTTCATGATTGCTGTTGCTTGTTTTAGTATTGCCGCTTGGGTAGTAGATGGTTTCCGTTTACGTTACGGTATTTGGAGTGCTGTTTTAGGCGCTTTTGCCCTCACTCTTATCAACAACATTATTTACAAGTTATTGGGTGTTTAATTCTCTTACCAATTGTTAACATTTCAATAAGATTTGTGTTGGGTTGCGCTGTGCTTAACCCAACCTACATTATCTACATTATCCCAAACTGTCTTCAATTTTCTTAATTAATTCCTCAAATTCCGATTGACTATGAATATCAGGAGTTAAAGTATTCATATCCTGAGGGGATGACGAAATAACCTAAACAGCTTATCAGGTGAAAATTGTACCGATTTATGGTAAAAAAAGATAGCCCCACTATTCTCAATAAGGACTATCTATTGATAATGTTACCTGAATTCTACAAAATACACCTAA
>JBJTUF010000286.1:0-8131 GCA_046080565.1 Cuspidothrix sp.
CAAACCCTGAGAAATAGGACATTTCGACAACGATTTGCGCCACCCCCGACATAATACCCCATTCCAGAAAACAGCACAAGAGCGAAAAACGCTGAAACCCTTACAGAGTAAGGTGCGCCAGGGGTCGTAAACACTCAACGAGTACAATCTAGACATAGCAAGAGTTTCCAGCTTAGTCATAATCACTCCGACTTAACACCCACCCCCTGGCGCATTTTTAAGCCAACCTCGTCAAAGTCACGCCACAGCAAGCTTGATACTTTAATGATTTACGACGATAACCGAAAAAAAGTCCAGGGGGAAATTACCAACCTACTTGATGATTTGCTGTAATCTTTGCGGGGGTCAGACCTTACCCTACTCATACAATTAGGCATACAAAAAGCATATACATATAATCAGAACAACAGTAGAGGCTACAAAAAACCATGTACGAGGAACGGAAAAATATCTGTATCAGATTGACCCCGGAAGAATTTGAAAAACTAAATTACCACTGCAAGACAGCTTATATTTCTAAAAATCAATTTGTCCGAAATTGGATACAATCGTTACCGTCGCCACCTAAACCCAAAGGGAAACAACGCACTACAACACAATCAACTTGATTTAAATTTGAAAGGATAACAGTAAGACCCTTGCAAAACCGCCCCTAAACCTAGAAAGCGGCTTTGCGACCCGCATTGATTTTATTCCTGGTAAGTACCTTTTTTTATCAGGATTGTTGGGCCTGCCTCAAAGGGGGGGTGTTAAAGTTTGCATAGTATCCACTCGACTGAACCGCCCCCAATCACCGATGTTAACTCTTTAGATTCCTCATCAAGATATTTAACTGTGCAGTAGTCTATATATCCGCGCTGGTATTCAATTTCGGTAATTGTGGCGGTTATTTTCGAATCTCTCTCAGAATGTCCAAGAGTAGGATAGCAACGAATCCTATCGCCTACTTCTAATTGGGGGGTATCTGGCATTTCTATTGTCAACAAGTCATTTTGCCTAGCAATAAGGTCATCACCCGCACCAGTTCCCGCACCAGTTCCCGCACCTAAAACGGTTGCTGTGCAAGGTTCGCGCACCACCCCTACCACTTTGGGTAAGTTATTTTCTTCTGTGGGATTTTGATTAGTACATTGTTGTTGGTCGTTGATTATAGTTTTTTGATTTTCTTCCAAAGAATTAGTGAAATTGGTGCGGTTGGTGCGGAAGTCCTGCTCTATAAGGTTTTGTTGGTGCGGCGACTGGTGCGGAATTGGTGCGGAATTTTCGCTTATTGCTAGGCAGTTTTCTTTATTGAGAATGGAACTGAAAGCTACACCCTGTAATACTTGGATATTACGCTTCTTGCCAGGATGGGGGATGGTTGCTAATTTTGCTTTGGGGAATAATTGCTTAAACCTTGCTACCACTTGGTTAATCGCTTTTATGTTTTTATCAGACGGCTTGACCTGATCCGCCCAGATACTTTTTAGCTTTGCGGGGTTACTGGTTTCTTCATAAGTGAGAGTTCCATTGTCCTGATACCAGGCCTCTAATTTTAGCCAGATGTCGGAAGCTGACAAGTAACTGTCAGGGTCATAAGTTAACCCCGTATCTTGTACGAACTGGAATAAGTGAGAATTTTCGGCTTGAATATCTTCTAGCGCCTCACGGGTGCAGGTGTAATCAATGCCATTAACCATTAAATCCTTGAGGGCATCTAGCAGCCGGTTCAGCAATGCAGGACATACCATCAGCCGCAAAAATAGCGGGTCGTAAGCAAATCTAGGATCTGCCTCTAATTCCCCTTTGGTTGGATCTGCGTTGGTTTTATATGTTTTCTTGAAATCTAAAACACCATATCTAGACAAAATAGCTTCTAAGCTTCCTTGTAGATTGGGTACATCGTTGATGTTAAACAAAAACACTGTGTTGGGTGTAAATTCTTGACCATCTTTGCCCTTAGCTTCTGCCACCAGAGGATTGCCCGTGATTGCTGCTTTCAAGCTTTGAATACGGTCAAGTTTGCTGCTGTTGGTGTTTTCAGATGCCCAGTTAATCCGTGAGTAAATGAGACTTGACAACGGAAAACGACGGCCATCATCGTACTGTGCAAAATCGTTGAGTGTAGCAGAAGTCACGCCTTGCTTACCAAAGATGGTAGATATAGCTTCTCTGAGTGCATCTTTACCATTGCTACCTGTACCACGTAGCAGCAAGGCACGAATTAGACGGCCCTTGTATTTACGGACGTTGGGTAAATCTAGTGAAGCTGCTATGACCTTTAAAAAAATATCTTTCTGGGGTGCGTCCAGGGCATCGAGTAGGCGATCGCAATGAGTTGGATCAGCTTTGGGATTATATTCAGTCAATGGCGGATAAGTGTAATAGTAATTGGGTGAATGGTCTATCAATTGCCATGATGGTTTGTCCCCATCCCAGAGGATTTGCAAAATGCCGTTTAAGCAATTTAACCCCGGTGGATTAATTTCGTCTATGTCAACAATAAATTCAGCTTTTGCCCATTTCAATGCTTCCTCAATGTTGGCGGTTTTAGCGTAAGGGTAAGTTTTAACAAACTTGCCAGTGCTGGGGTTAAGCTGTTTGACAAAATAGGTATTGCAGAAATTTCTGATCCGCTTTTTCTCTTTACCATCAGATACGAGCTTGTAATAGCTACCTTCCCATCTATAAAGCTTATCAACCGCACATATCCAGTGAGAATCAGCATATAAAGCATTAAAAGCCAGTTGGTTAAATGCTAATTTTTCATCTTCACCACCGGGGGGCATATCGTCAAATTCTTCTGATTCTTCTACCTGTACCTGTGCGGCTTCCCTGATTTGAAATTGTAGTAGGCTTGCTAGTTCGTCTCCTGATATTGCGACTACATCAGCAAAATCAGCTATATCCCCTTTCTCTGGACATTCTGACCATATTTTCAAGGGGTCAAGCACCACAAAAGGTAGTCCGACTTTTGCAGCCGCTTCACTGCATTTCTTAGCTTTGCTGTATCCAGTATCGTCATGATCTGGCCAGTAGATAACACCAGCTATGCCAGCATCTTTTAACCACCGGAAATACTCAAGCAAGAAGGCATCAGACCAGCTACCACCTTGAAAAGTCATAGCCAAGAAATTAAAAAGCGTTCTGGCAACGTCGGTACACTTCTCACCTTCTACACCTAACACCCAGTGACCCGCACCATATTGGGATATCTCATCAAATCTGTATGGTTGCCAGTTGTCACTACCCTTACCCTTGACCGTCTCACCATTGCTATTAATGTGGTAAGGAATTGTGATTTTTGTACCGTCTGGTTTATCTGTGCGGTTAACCCATTGGGCAGGGGAATATGGGTATTTGGTGATCAGGTTTTCTCCCGCCACTATTTTTTCCGGTGCTGTTGGGTTGGGTAGAGTTCCTATGGTGATGCTGTCGGTGGGGATTGGTGCAGGTTTTAATTTTTTGTTTTTTCGGATGCTTACAACTTTGAGGTGTGGTGTGTAGACTTGCTTCCGTTCTTCTAAAACCTCTGACCACGGCTTAATTGCTTCTCTAATGTCTTTGCACTCGCACCCATTCCAACATTGATACTCGCCTGTCTTGGGGTCTACAGTAAGGTTTTCCCCTTGACAGACGGGGCATATATATCTATTATTTCCTTTAGCTGGTGATAGCTGGTCAAGAAACTTACGAATATCGAAAGTCAAAAATTCAGTATTTGTAAACATGGCTATGCACACTCCCCAGCAAAATTATTTAGGTTCTTTTCAATTTCTAAGATTTGAGCTACCTGGTATTGGTCATACCAGGTAATTTTTTTCAGGCGCTCCAAGAAAATGCGATCGCCTTCCCCAATCCCAGCAGCTTCTAACAGCAATGATGGATCGGGGCATTCTCGCACATATCCCCCACAGCATCCTCTGTGTAAGGTTTTGCGTCCTGTTCGTTGGTGAGATACGCAAAATAAGCGATATTCTCCCCCGCAGTAATTACACTTCATGATCAGGTACATCCTATGTTGTGAAGTGATGCCCCGACTGCTAAATTAGGGTTATGGTATATTTTCACCAGGTGTTTGTTGATTTTGGTTGTGAGTGCTTCTAACACTCGGTTTAGCAGCCGGAATGACAAGCATCTTTTTTTTACTGCAAGCCCCTGTCCGGTCAAGTCTAGGGGTTTTGTTTTGGCTGTTTTTTTCATGGTTTTGGGGTTAGTGTGTTACACGCTGCCCAAAAAACCTGCTAAGATATCCAAATATTTAAAATGGGTTTTTGGTTACATCCTTAGGTGTTTGAGTGTTGGATCACTCGTACAAGCAGTTTTTTGGGTGTGATCATTTTTTTTTGAAGAGGTGATCTACCGTTCCCAGTCGGCCATTTCAGAATCTTGCATTAAGGTGCAAATATCCATGGAATTAACCAGTATAAATGTACTTACTGGAATACACAAGCCCTTTTTTGAAAAACTTACCCGGAATGGTTCTCTAGTCAGCGATCGCAAAAAACAAACCCGATAATCCTAAACCGTTTTGTTGATAAACGGTCATAAGCCTTGCGGGATAAGCCGTTTAAATTCTCCGAGGAGACTCGGAAAATTACATGAGGTAGGGGCGATCGCTTGGGCGGAATTTCTATCACGGTATCCATGGCAAGCTGCATTTCTTTAACAGAATACTGAGTGCTTGAATTGTGGTCATCTCATGAGGGGGGTGATGCTATTATGTAGATTCTTGAGTACAAATATACTTGTTATGCTGATACCTTGGCTACCGTCCTAAAAGTTGCCTTTTGTCGCATATCTCTTTCGATTTGCTGAAGGCAAATCTATCTAGTAAATGTAATGCTATTTGCGTCTTCATACAATCTGTATATCGCTCGTGCTGATGCCAAAAGTAGATGCCGCCGATCAGAATAGCCAGCACTGCCAAGGTTGTTTTGCCGTCCATGTTCATGTTTCTTACTTATTCTCCAGTAATTCTGCCCAAGCGATCGCTAAAGTTTTCTTAATAGTTCTCCGGCTTGTAATTCGGCATCAAAATCTTCTCCTTCCTCTTCTTGTCTTTTTCTGTGATACTTACCGCATTTGATGTACAGCCATTTATGTATTTCATGGTTCATTCTTTCTTCTGGGTAATGAGGCTGAGGTCTATCTGTTAAAAATAAGTATCTTCCAGGGTAAATTTCGCCGTTCTCTTTGACATAGGTGTCCGGGTACTCTCCGATTATTTCCAGTAATTTCATAGACTTTCGGGCGATCGCTCTAACCTGCCTTTGGATTTTGTGCTTGTGTTTTTTTAATTTCACGAATACCAGACTCTATAAGGAAAGCTGCAAGGTTAGCAGTCGTTCTGCCTTGGGTATCTGCCATTTTTTCTAACTCTTCAAATATTGCGTCTGGTACTGTAACGCTAAAACGCTTACTCATTTACATCTAAAATGAATCTCCTTTACTCCCATATCATACAGACTGATTCAGTTTTTATCGTGGTTGACTCAAAAATGAGTAATTAGTGCAGTTGACTGAATCTATTTTGATGCTATACTAGCACTATAAGCCAAAGAAATGCAACTACCTTACATCCTTGTAAATCCTGCGGGTCAAGGTTTTTGGTTAAGTGCATCGGCTTGTCAAGCCAACGCGATAACGCATAAATTTAACCAGTGCATCAAAACGCACCCCAAATATGCAAGATGCGGCTACCTTATACGCGGTATGCAGCTACTTTGCAGCGACTATATGCAAAATCTCGATACTGCAATTTACACCATGGAACAGACAAGAGCAATTTATGAAACTTTGGTAAATAAGAGGGTGAGTGATACCCATTGGAGCAAAACTAAAAAACTCATGGCAGATTGTCAACTACCAATGGACAAACAAGGGTTTGAAGTATTAGTTAACCTGCGTAAAGTCTCACCCCGCTACTTCACCAAATACCACGAAATTAAAGACGAAATTACCAGACTAGGCAAGCAATTATTACCCGCAGTGGGTGAAGGTATCACGGGTCAACAGTTCCTAGATTTAATTGTTCAGTTGGGGATTAATCCCAATCAATCAACAGTTAGCAGATGGTTTAAAGGTATTGGAGGTTTCAAATCATCTGGTTTCTATTCCAAGCAAATCATCTTACCAGTAATAGCAGTAGCTCTAATCTATAAGCACAAAAATCAATCTAACCAACTATCAAAGGTAGCCTAAATCATGTTAACTACAGTTGCCAAAAGAGTGCAGTCCCGGTTAAGTCGCAAAGAAGTAAAGATCGAATTAAAAGACATCAGAAATTATTTAGAAAATAATGTACTCGACGTTAACAACATTACGTCTGAGGAAATCAACCAAGCCGCTGATTACTTCATGAGTACAACTACCAAACTAACAATAATTCAGGAGGATGTAGAACCAATGACAAGTAATGAAGCTGTAACCGAACTGGAGACTTTAACCAACAACAATTCTGAGGAATTAGAACCAGAAACCACACTAGAAACCACACCAGAAACATCCATCTGTGTAGATGTTGAAAATGGAAACATTTTACCAGCCCTCACGGGAGAACCGGAAACATCAGGAACTGTACACGAAGTAAACACCCTAACAACTGGTAACAATTCCCACCCTGTTACAGCAGAACAAGATACTGAAAACTTACCCCAATCACAACACCAAGTAGACCGTACTGGATGGTATCAACCTGCACCCTTAGCAACTACTGAAAAATCAGAATTAATCACTTCTACTGCTGCTAATTTGGGCATTGCTTTAAGCACTGAAGACATTGAAAATATAGCTAATAATTTTGACAATTCTAGTGACGACTTCACCGAGACATTAGAACAGGTTAAAAGCGCGATTATTGCCTATGTGCAACACAAGATAGCAAGCAATAACCAACAAATTGTTAACACTATTAATGAAATTTCTCAAGTTGCTAGTGATGGTTTTGAGGAAAATTCGCAAACATTAACCAATGGGTTAAAACGACTTAACCAGCAACTTGTACAGCAGTCTACAGACTTTAAAAGTCAGCTCGCGGGTACGTTATCAAGATTCAAACTACCCGCAGCATCGTAGCTTAAAACTAAGGTTTAATCCTCTGTTTATTCTGCTAGGAATTGTTGTTTTATCTGGTTTGGTAGTTGTGGATAATTTCCGTTTTAATTCCAGAATTATCAAACCAGAACACCGATATTTCACTGACCCTAACTATTATTTGGACATACCAGAATGAAACAACTACCCGCCGCAAAAGTTGCCAAGCTAAAAAATCATATCCTACCCAAAGGTAGGCTACTCTCTCAAGCTTTATCATCTAAATTTGGAGTTACACTTGCAGATTTTGACCGCGCTATCGGTGGGGATATTCAAGCAGCCCAAAAAATAGGAGAGTTAGCCCGTCAAGGTAGGTTATCTCAAGAATTAGCTCCTAAACTTGCACAGGCATACATTGAGATTATCAACGGTTCAGAAGCTTATAACAAGGCAACTGCTGATATTTTATTACAGGCCGGGAAGAGTGCGATCGCCATTGATAAAGCTGGTAGTCAAGTAATGTTAGGTCAGCAAAAGTATGTTCATTCCAGACAAGAATTAGCACAGGAATTTGTAATTGGTAAAAACTCAGAAAACACCCGGCATAGTTACCAGATGAACTACACACAAATTAAGGGATATGTAGATGCACATTTGACAGCAGTAGACCAACAAACAGCACTATTAGAACAGTCAAACCGCCCAGAAGTTAAACAGTTGAATGCTGATGAACAATACCAGCAAAGAACAATGAATGAAGCATTAAGCAAGGGTGAAACAGCCCGTTACGACTTGATTCTTGAAAAGAATTATAGAAGAGGAATCATGGGGAAAATAGCAGAAATTAGATCCGCTTTAGGATTTTAAACCGTAATTAAAATACCCCTACCAATTACCAGTTGGCAGGGGTAATCAGGTCATTATTTTTACTACTTTTATGCTAACACAATCTACACCACCGGATTTAGATTCTATTCTTAATAGACCTGTCCGAAATATATAACGAAAAAATGGTAGAACGGTAAATGGAAAATATACCGTGGTTCTACCGAAGATGAAAAATATTACCAATTATATACATATGTACCCAAAACGCGCTAGGGGTATACTGGGAATC
>JBJTUF010000287.1:0-38530 GCA_046080565.1 Cuspidothrix sp.
TCTAACACTTTCTGGTATATTTCACTTATCATTTTACTCTGTTAGTTCATATTTACTATTTATTACTTATCTTTTTTTGCTCCCACATTCTGTATCTCTTACTACATAAGCTTTTTCTCCTTCTTGTCCCCCTGTCAGAGGTTTAACAACATTAGCAGGATCAAAAATCAACGCCGAAAACCCACCCGCTACCGAAGATGCAACCGCAATTAAGAGATTAAAACAAGCCGGTGCGGTATTAGTTGGGGCATTAAATATGGATGAATATGCTTATGGATTTGTCACAGAAAATGCCCATTATGGTGCAACTCATAACCCCCATGATTTAACCCGTGTTGCCGGTGGTTCTTCCGGTGGTTCTGCATCTGCGGTCGCTGGAGGATTAGTTCCTTTTACTTTGGGTTCAGATACTAATGGTTCTATTCGTGTCCCTGCTGCTTTATGTGGTGTTTTTGGGTTTAAACCTACCTATGGAAGATTGTCTCGCGCAGGGGTAAAATTATTTTCTAGCAGCTTAGATCATATCGGTCATTTTGCCAATTCAGTTAGAGATATTGCCACAATTTTCGATGTTTTACAAGGTGAAGATGCAAAAGATCCAATTTGTACAAAACGTCCGATTTTTCCATGTTTACCACAATTAAATCATGATATATCTAATCTGAGAATTGCCATGGCCGATGATTATTTTACTCAAAATGCAGAAATAGAAGCTTTAGAAGCCGTGCAAAAGGTCGCTAATGCTTTAAATGTTAGTAAATATATAAGTATTCCTGAAGCAAAAATTGCCCGTTCGGCTGCCTTTATCATTACCGCTTGTGAAGGAGCAAATTTACATCTAGATAACTTAAAAACTCGTCCCCAAGATTTTGATTTTGCGACAAGAGATCGTTTTTTAGCAGGTGCATTAATTCCTAGTAGTTGGTATTTACAAGCGCAGCGTTTTAGAAAATGGTATCAAAATCAAGTTAGAGAAGTATTTGCCAATGTAGATATAATTATCGCTCCAACTACACCAATTACCGCACCATTGATTGGACAAAAAACTATGATATTAAATGGTGAAGAAATTCTGATTCGTCCACATTTAGGTTTATTTACTCAACCATTATCTTTTATCGGTTTACCTGTTTTATCTGTTCCTATTCAACAGGAAAATTCTCTACCTTTAGGAGTGCAATTAATAGCAGCACCCTATAATGAAGCTTTAATTTCACAAGTTGCTAGATTGTTAGAAAAACAGGGAATCATAAGTATATTTTCATAAAAAACCAACTTCTTTAACTTAAATTACTTGTATAAATCAACATTAGTAATGAGGAATAAAGTTCTCACTACAAAATTATTATTCTATTCATATTAGGACTTATATAAAATATCTCTCAAACTCTCTTTCCTTCGTGTCCTTAGTATATTCGTGGTTCATTTTCTTGTAACTTGTGCGTAAGTCCTACATATAAAGGAATACCAAAACCACAAGAAATTTGCACTCGTTCACTATCAGCAATAATAATTTTTCCAGTTCCCAGCAGAGGAAGAAAGAAAGGATAGAGAAAATTTCATTCAGGATTATATGGTACAATAGTTTTTTATTGACCATAAAGACGGAGAATAGAAATAGGTTCTTGAAAGGAGGAAAACATTAAGGTGATCCGGCCATTTTCCTGTAAGGGGATAGATGTTTCATTACCGTTACTGGTTACATCTAAATAACCAACTCAGTGGGTAGAGAGAATGGGAAAACTTTCCAAACCCTTGGGATAAAGATTAACATGACCTGTAGAACTCAGGGGTGTAGTCCCGACAAAAAAATATTTTTTGATTAATAATAAACTTTTGTAATTCTTCTGTGATTAAGTCAAACAATTTAGCCATAATCAGTGTATGTTTATATAATTTTAATAATTTATACTATTCTAGCAAAGCTTAACTTGTTTTGGAAATGTCGTTAAATTTTTTTCCGCCAGTTATTCAACAAATTGATAGTGAAATTGTAGCTAATGCAGGTATTAAACTATACATATTACGTTTAGATATCATGCACCCCGAAATTAATGGTAATAAATGGTATAAGCTAAAATATAATCTTTTAGAAGCTAGAGAAAAAAATATTTCCACCATTCTTACCTTTGGTGGTGCTTATTCTAACCATATTTATGCTACTGCTGCTGCTGGAAATCTCTTAGGTTTTAGGACTATTGGCTTAATTCGTGGAGAAGAAAATACGCCTCTAAATCCTACTTTACAATTCGCTACAGAACAGGGGATGGAATTAGTATATATTGATCGGCAAACATATAAAAAACGTCATACAGAAGCATTACAGAATCAGTTAAAACAGCAATTTGGGGAAGTATTTATGATTCCTGAAGGTAGTGCTAACTTAAATGGTATCCAGGGTTGTACAGAAATCTTACAAACAGTCAAAGGCTTTAATACTATTTGTTTAGCGTGCGGGACAGGAACAACTTTAGCAGGGATAGCACTTTCCTTAAATCAAGAACAAAAAGTGATTGGGTTTCCTGTTTTAAAAAATGGAGATTTTCTCAATCAAGATATTAATAAGTTATTAACAAATTATCTTACTTCTGGCTTACCAACACCAGTTAATTTACCCGCACCTTGGCAACTGGTATGTGATTATCATTTTGGAGGTTATGGGAAAATAACCAAAGAATTAAAACTATTTTGCCAAGAGTTTCAAACCCAATATGATATCCCTTTAGATTATATTTATACAGGAAAAATGTTTTATGGAGTTATGGATTTAATCGCAAAAGGCTTTTTAAAATCACAATCTTTGCTATTAATTCATACTGGTGGGTTACAGGGTAATCTGGGTTTAGGTGGTTCTCTCTCCAAGCATTAACTAAAAATCTCTGTACCTCACCAGCTTAGTAAATGCTATAACAGTTTCAAAATCTGCCTCTAATCTTGATTTATTGAACCAGAAGAATCCTAATAATTGTTTGTTTTTCAGGTATACTCTCAATGGAAAACTCTCCTCCATGGAGTTCTACTAACCTCCTAGCAATTGATAGTCCTAAACCTGTACCCTGTTGTTCATGGATTTTACGTCCAAACTGTACATAAGCAGCAATATTAGTAATTTCTTCTTGGGTCATACCTCTACCGTAATCAATAATCAATAAATGAAATTGGTTATTATTAACATATCCTCTGATGTTAACTGGTGTATTTGGCTGGGAAAACTTAAAAGCATTATCAATTATTTCTTCAACTATTTTACTCAACTTAGTAGGAGGAATTTTGACTCTTGCTTCTTGAATATCTATAGTTAAATCTGCTAATCTATGAAACTTTTCTGAAATTTTTACTGCTATATCTTCAATAATTGATTTGATATAGGTTTTGCATCCATTATTACGAAGTTCAGCAATTCTTTGCTGGTCAGAGGCTAATAGTTCTAAGTCCGCATACATCAGAAAATTCAGAGTCAATTTATACAATCTTAATCCCGCTTCATGAATTGATTTTAACATTTCTAAATTTTCTTCATTCGCTAATGCTCCCTCCTCTTGAATCAATAACTTAGATAGTCCGATAATATGATTCAAAGGAGTATTAATTTCATGGGGAAGTGCGTGACTGATAGAAGTGCTTAAATTTTTAAGTTTTTCTTCAGTTTGTTTTTCAGCTATAGATTGTTTTTCGAGTCTTGTAGTAATTGCTTGTAATAGTTCATCTGGTTGAAAAGGTTTAGTGAGATAATCATCTGCACCAAGTTCCATACCTCGGCGTAAATCAGACCATGCTGATTTAGCAGTTAAGAAAATCACAGGAATTGTTGCCGTAGAACTATCTTGACGCAGGTGATGTAATACACCATACCCATCGAGTTCAGGCATCATCAAATCACAGAGAATCAAATCAGGATGTTTATCTTTAGCTATTTCCACACCTATCAAGCCATTTTGAGCGACTAGTGTATCAAAGTCGAATAAATGCAATATTTCACGGATATTCTCTCTAATTTGATTTTCATCTTCAATAATTAAAATTGTTACCATATTACTCTCCTACTTACTGTCATACATAGTAATTCTAAATAATTCTGGACTTACGCAAAACCTACTTCAAATAATGTCATTGTGACGTAAGGAAGCAATCTTAAACCTCTACTTAGGTAATGCACATAGTTATCCAAGAAAAAATCTTTGTATATCTTACCTGTTTACTGTTCCCTGGTTATATGAAGAATTAATACATTTAATAGTAAAGGTGTATGTATTTTTACGGACTATAAAAAATAAAACTAATTCCGTATAGCAAAAGTCAGTTGGTGAAATACTATCACTCTTTGATAGCGCAGTGTGGCGTAAGCCATGTTTAGGTTTTTGTGTTTCTACCGGATTGACTTGGAATTTGCTTTACTTTATTTCTTGTTAAGAAGATTGATTTCAGCAGTCGGGGATATTTTAGCACACCTACAGATCCCCGACTTAACTGAATTTTGGCTAGGACAAATGTAAGTGATAAAGTGCTGTACTCAGCAAATGATGAGTAACAGGTAAACTATCCACTACCATTCCCAAACACAACAACATCATGTAGGAAATGGAATATAAAAATAACTCCCGCGCTATGGTTTTATCTTCGGGATTTTGTAACAACCGCCAAGACTTATGGACAAATACCCCACCTAAAGTTAAGGCAATAACAGCATAGACAATGCCACTGGCGTGTAACGGATAAAACAGTAAGATTGTAGCAGTTACAGTAATTACCGTATAAAACCAAATTTGCCGTACCGTTGCCTTGTCACCCGCTACCACAGGTAACATTGGTATTCCCACCTTAGCGTAATCATCACGAATCATTAAAGCCAAAGCCCAGAAATGGGGAGGTGTCCATAAAAAGACGATCGCAAAAATCAGCCAAGCTGCCCAGCTTAAAGTATCTGTCACAGCCGCCCAACCCACTAAAGCGGGAATTGCCCCGGCTGCACCACCAATGACTATATTTTGAGTGCTGTGGCGTTTAAGCCAGTGAGTATAAACTAAAACATAGAAAACGATGCCAGAAAAGGCTAGAAAGGCAGCTAGGAGATTAGCAAAAACAGTGAGGAGAGTAAAAGAAAGTACAGCCAGAGCGATCGCAAAAATCAAAGCATCACGGGGTTGTACCTTACCCGAAGGCATAGGACGGTGACGGGTGCGCTCCATATCATAATCTATATCTCGATCATAGATACAGTTAATAGTTTGGGCGCTGGCCGCTGCTAAAGTTCCACCAATCATCGTGATAATTAACAACCAGGGATCTACCTCACCCTTAGCCGCGATCCACATACTCCCAGCCGTAGTAATTAACAGGAGGGGAATAATTCGGGGTTTAGTCAGTTGGTAGTAACTTTGAACGACTTGGAGAAATGTGTCGTGGTGACGACGAGAGACATTAGTCTCAATCATGTTAGGTCTTTTTCCTTATTTTTCAAGAACTGATCTGCTATGGCAGGAGTCAGAATTCAGAATTCAGGAGTCAGAATTCAGGAGTCACCGAGTCATAATTCAGGAGTCATAATTCAGAAGTCAGGAGTCAGAAGGGCTTGTATCGAAAATTCCCAATCCAAAATCCAAAATCTAAAATCCAAAATTTTCAAGACTCAGAATGGCTTGTATCGAAAATTCCCAATCCAAAATCCAAAATCTAAAATCCAAAATTTTCAAGACTCAGAATGGCTTGTATCGAAAATTCCCAATCCAAAATCCAAAATCTAAAATTTTTCGGTCAACCGATCCCGCAGGGATAAAACCGTAAACACGACCAAAGTGCCTAGTAAAGTTGCACCAATAGCTTGATGAGAAACAGTGAGAGGTTCAACTTGTAGATGTAACCTGAAGGTGGCTACACCCAATAACAGTTGTAAAATCAGCAAGCTACCAGCCATATTTGCCAATTTCCTCAACACAGGATGTAACGCAGGAGTGCGCCAAGACATAAAAACGATTGCCAAAGTAGCGATAGTTGGTGGAACTAACCCAAAAATATGGCTGTACATCACATCACAAAGTTGATCCCCGGCAAAACATTGATGTAGGGCCCAACGAGAACCAACTAAAGCACCCAGTAAACTTTGTAAATAGACAAAAACAGCAGCAATAGAACCTACCAGGGGTAACTTGCCCACAGTTCCCGTCCCTTGATAGGGAGTCAGACTTGTGCCGATAATTAGCAACGTGGTGAAAAATAGTAGTGCTGTTCCTAAATGGGCGGTAACAATATCAAACCGCAACAATTCAGTTACAGTCAGTCCTCCTAAAATGCCTTGGAAGACAATTAAAAATAGGGCAAATGTAGATGCCCAAGGTAGCCATTTGGGTAAAGAACCCCGATGCCACCAGGATAAACCAGAAAGAGCGATCGCACTCAACCCTATTAAAGCTGCATCTAGGCGATGAAACCACTCCAAAAACACTTGGAGATTCATTTGCTTGGCTGGAACTAATTCCCCATAGCACAAAGGCCAATCAGGACAAGCCAAACCAGCATTCATCACTCTGGTGGCACTGCCTATAGCCATCAAAATTAAGGTGGCTATGCATATTTTCCACACCAAGCGACGAATCATATCCTGGGGCTGTTGTGCAATAGAAGCCGCTTCATTTTGTTGTTCTAAGACAAATTCGTTCATTAACAATACCTTCTGAAGTGCTTGTGCAAGAAGAGTTGAAAATTTTCTATTTTGACTTAATACCAATCTCTACTCACCCTAACCGCACGGCCAGAATCTCGAAATCAGCTTTCCCTTATACTTTGGATCACTTTAGCTAGTTTTAGCTGTAAGATTTTGTGCTTTTTGCAAATGGAAATGATTAATCAACGGGAACTTAAGGGAGTTTTGTGAAATTTTCCTTAAATTTTTTTACTAAGGTCATCTATTATTTTCAAGTTGTACTACTTATCTCTCTTGTACTCAAAATTGTGATCTTAATCGAAAAAATTAATAAAGATTTCAGACCAACGGATAATATATCTGATACGCTGCACTACCTTAGTAAATGAAGTCACTTTCATAATTGAAGTCACTTTAAAATCAAGTAGTCAATTCATCACCAAATAAGCCGTGAAAATTCCAAGTGCAATCTGGACATTACTCATTGGCATTGTCCTCACTCTCGTTAGTCTCTGGTATGGTCAAAATCATGGTCTTTTACCTACGGCGGCTTCCGATGAAGCAACCTTGGTAGATGGACTATTCAACACGATGATGACTGTTTCCACAGGCATATTTTTAATCGTTGAATGTGTTTTAATTTACGCTGTTATCAGATATCGTCGCCGCGCTGGTGACAATGAAGATGGACTACCAATTGAAGGTAATGTGCCTCTAGAAATACTCTGGACGGCGATCCCCGCAATTATCGTTCTGGGTATTTCTGTCTACAGTTTTGATGTATACAACAATATTGGCGGCTTTGATCCCCATGGTGGTCACGGTTCTCCCATGATGGAAGAATCTATGACTATGCCGGATCGAGCTATGGCTGCCACTCTAAACCATACATCTGGTAAGACAGCAATACCTGTACAGTTCTCAGAAGAAGAGAAAACCACCCCGGCAGAATTAATTGTTGATGTTACCGGGTTGCAATACGCTTGGTTATTTACCTATCCCACAACAGGTGTTACCACAGGTGAACTTCATCTTCCCATTGGCAAAACTGTAGAAATTAACATGACCGCCAATGATGTCATCCACGCCTTTTGGATCCCAGAATTTCGTATGAAACAGGATGCTATTCCTGGTAGAAAGACAAATCTCCGTTTCACCCCTAGAAAAGCCGGTGATTATGAATTAATTTGTGCTGAACTGTGTGGTCCCTATCATGGAGCAATGAAAAGCCAAGTCGTGGTAGAGACACAGGAAGCTTTTGATCAATGGATGCAAGAACAGCTAGTTGCTGGTAAAGATACTCCTAATCAAGCAGTAGCAATGAATCCCCTGGACATGACTAGCGATGAATTTCTTTCTCCCTACACCAAGAATATGGGGATCAACTCAGAAATTCTGCATCAAATTAAGTAGTTGACTAATTACAGAAGTTGCAGCAGTTACAAACTGAGGGGTAATAGGTAATGGGTAATAGGTAATAAGTAATTGGTAATTGTTAATAGTATTTATCTTTACTTCTGCCTCTTGTCTCCTGCCTCTTGCCTCCTGGATCCTGACTCATTCTTTAAAATATGACACAAGCACAATTACAAAATACGGATAACAGCCCTAAACCTGTGGAAGAACATGGGGAAAGGCATTGGCGAGACTTTTTTGGTTTTAGTACGGATCATAAGGTGATTGGAATTCAATATCTAGTCACCTCCTTTATTTTTTACTGCATTGGCGGTGTGATGGCGGATTTAGTGCGGACAGAATTACGCACTCCTGATGTAGATTTTGTCACTCCTGAAATCTACAACAGCCTGTTTACACTCCATGCCACAATCATGATTTTTTTGTGGATTGTTCCTGCTGGTGCTGGATTTGCTAACTATTTGATCCCTCTGATGATTGGGGCTAGAGATATGGCATTTCCCCGCCTCAATGCTGTAGCTTTTTGGATGATCCCCCCAGCAGGTCTATTATTGATTGCTAGTTTGGTGGTAGGTGATGCACCCGATGCCGGTTGGACTTCCTACCCGCCTTTGAGTTTGGTAACAGGCCAGGTAGGAGAGGCAATTTGGATTATCAGTATCTTACTGTTGGGAACTTCTTCAATTTTGGGTGGGATTAATTTTCTCGTCACGATTTTGAAGATGCGTGTCCCTAGTATGGGGCTGTTTGAAATGCCTTTGTTTTGCTGGTCAATGTTGGCAACTTCGGCTTTGGTGCTGGTATCTACACCAGTATTGGCGGCGGCTTTGATTTTGCTGGGTTTTGACTTGTTGGCAGGAACAACATTTTTTAACCCGACTGGGGGCGGAGATCCGGTGGTGTACCAGCATATGTTCTGGTTCTATTCTCACCCGGCGGTTTACATCATGATTTTGCCGTTCTTTGGCACAATTTCGGAAATTCTCCCAGTTCACGCCCGTAAACCGATTTTTGGCTATAAAGCGATCGCCTTTTCATCCCTAGCTATCAGCTTTTTAGGCTTAATTGTCTGGGCGCACCATATGTTTACCAGTGGTATCCCTGGTTGGTTACGGATGTTTTTTATGATCACTACCATGATCATCGCTGTTCCCACGGGCATTAAAATCTTTGGTTGGTTGGCTACTATTTGGGGAGGTAAAATCCGCCTCAATAGTCCTATGTTATTTGCCATTGGCTTTTTAGCAACTTTTGTGATCGGTGGCGTTAGTGGGGTAATGTTGGCCTCAGTTCCTTTTGATATTCACGTTCACGATACCTACTTTGTGGTGGCACACCTGCACTATGTTTTATTTGGTGGCAGTGTGTTAGGAATTTTTGCCGCTATTTACCACTGGTTCCCGAAAATGACGGGACGAAAAATGAACGAGTTTTGGGGTCAGGTGCATTTTGCCCTCACCATCGTTGGTCTGAATATGACTTTCTTACCCATGCACAAACTTGGACTCATGGGTATGAATCGCCGTATCGCCCAATATGATCCCAAGTTCACAAGTTTGAATGAAATCTGCACCTACGGGTCTTATATCTTGGCAATTTCTACATTACCGTTTTTAATTAATGCCGTTTGGTGTTGGTTATATGGGGAAAAAGCGGGTAATAATCCCTGGGAAGGATTGACTTTGGAATGGATCACTACTTCCCCACCAGCAATTGAGAATTTTGAACAACTTCCCGTTTTAACTACCGGTCCCTACGATTACGGCATGAGTAAAGAACGGACTGAAACTGAACCTGTATTAACTCCCCAAACTGAATCAGCAGTTTAGGAGATAAGGGTGAAAGATAAAGGGGGAAAAGAAAATCAAAAAACCTTTAACCCATTAGCAATTACCAATTAGCCATTACCAATTACCAATTTATGCAAGGTCAAACTATTGACACGGCGAAAACTGAATTAAATCACCATCACACAGCAGTTTCTCATCACGAAGAACATCCAGATCATCGTTTATTTGGTCTATTTATGTTTTTGGTGGCTGAAGGTATGATTTTTATGGGTTTGTTTGGTGCTTACCTCACTTGCCGTTCTACTATCCCTGTTTGGCCACCAGCAGGAACTCCAGATTTAGAACTGTTGTTACCAACAATCAATACTTCTATTCTGATCGCTAGTAGTTTTATTATGCACAATGCTGATACTGCGATCAAAAAGAATGATACTAAAGCCATGCAAATGTGGTTGGCAATTACTGCCTTGATGGGGGTAATTTTTCTTGGGGGTCAGATTTATGAATACGCTCATTTAGAGTTTGGTCTGACTACCAATTTATTCGCCAGTTCATTCTATGTTTTAACTGGTTTTCACGGCTTGCACGTCACCATCGGTGTACTAGCAATTGTAGCGGTTTTGTGGCGATCGCTTACTCCCGGACACTACACCAGCCAAAAGCGATTTGGGATTGAAGCGGCAGAAATTTACTGGCACTTTGTAGACGTAATTTGGATTATTTTATTCGGATTACTGTATTTACTCTAAGTATTTATTACTTAGTTGTTCACTCCACTCGAATAACCTAGAGTCCCCCCCAAGGGGGTTTTTTTGTTTTTACTGATAGCCAGTTTGACTCCTGACTCCTGCTATATGTTAAGTAAATGAATCTATTTCTCTCATTGAAGTTATAAAAACCAATATCGGGTAGAGAGAAATAGATTTTTTCAATGTTAATTATGCCAAACTTTGTAAAGCTTGAACTTCCTCAATAGTTAATTCTGTAACTTCAGCAATTTGTTCTAAATTCATCCCAATTCGTAATAAATTTAAAGCCAACTTTCTGGTTGTTTCAGCCTTACCTTCAGCCTTACCTTTGGCTATACCTTTGGTTTCACCTTCTTCGAGGATTTCTTGATAAATGACTGATTCGCGCATAATCTCACTCCTGAGAATCTTCCTAATTACATCTTTTTTTAAAAATAAATCTATTTCTCCCCTTGACTTTATAAAAACCAGATAAAGAGAAATAGATATTTTCAATGTTAATTATGCCAAACTTTGTAAAGCTTGAACTTCCTCAAGAGATAATTCCGTAACTTCAGCAATTTGTTCTAAATTCATCCCAATTCGTAACAAATTTAAAGCCAGCTTTCTGGTTGTTTCAGCCTTACCTTCAGCCTTACCTTTGGCTTCACCTTTGGCTATACCTTTGGTTTCACCTTCTTCGAGGATTTCTTGATAAATGACTGATTCGCGCATAATCTCACTCCTGAGAATCTTCCTAATTACATCTTTTTTTAACACTAAACCTGCTAAGATGCTACTGGCAGCAGCGATGTTTTTTTGTTGCTGTTGGTCGGTAATTGCTTCTACAGCTTGTTTTAACTATCCTTAACGTACTTCGTTCAAACTTTCAATTTGCTTGGTAAACATTTCTGTAAACAAACTCATCACAGTACGTTCTTCCCGGACTTTAATATTAGCAGTAATAGACATCCCTGACTGTAAGGATATTTTTCTATCTTGATTGGCCAATTGCAGATGTTGTTTATCTAACTTGATTCTGGCCGGAAATCTATAAAATTGATGGTTTTGATCTGGAGGTAAAGCATCTGAACCAATATTTATTACTTTTCCTTTAATATCACCAAATTCACTAAAGGGAAAGGAATCTATTCTCACATCTACATTCATACCTTTTCTGACAAAACCAATGTCTTTGTTAGTTATGAAAACTTCTGCTATTAGACTATCTTTTGGAACAATTTGTAGCAATTTTTGCGTAGTATTGGCAACAAATCCGGGGTTTTTAGCCTGAAGATCAAAAATTATACCACCAACGGGAGCGCGAAGTTCTTGATATTTAATGTTTAACTGAGTTTGGGAAATTTTGCTATTGATATCTGCTAACCTTTGTTCATTGTCTAAAATAATCTTCATGAATTGACTATCTATTTCGGCAATGCGTTGTTTGTTAGCTCCGATTTTTTCCAAAATATTTTTGTCAGAACTAGCGACGGTATTGGTTAATTGTTGTTTTCCTTTATCAATGTCAAATTGTAAACGTTTTATCTCTTCCTTTAATTGTGATATTTCGGATCTGAGAGTTTGTACCTGTTGTTGTTGGTTAAGATATTGTAGTTTAGAAATCCCACCTTCTTCAGCCAAGGTTTTTAGACCTGCTAAAATACCGCTTTGAATTTGTAAACCATTTTGAGTATCTACAAGTTTCAACTGAGTTTGTGAAAGTTGTTTGCGGATTTTTTCTACTTCTAAATCTGCGGCTTTGGAACGTGATGTTAATTCTGTTCTCGCTACTTCTAATAGTTGTTGCTCATCTATTCCTACTGCTATGTTTCCAGAGGAATTTCTTAACTGAGTACGCAATAATTCATTCTCACCAACTAAGGAAGCCCGACTTTTTAACAGAAAAGCTGTTTCACCTGGTAATTTATTGCGTAAAAATTCTATTTCAGAATCTATACCTTTACTTGCTCCCATTAACCGCCGATAAATATTATTTTCTTGAATTAACGCTATACGAATTTTATTCAAGGAATTTAATTCAGCTAAGGTAGCAATGGAATCAAATGTTAATAATAAATCCCCTGGTTTTACTTCCTGTCCATCTTTGATATATAGAGATTTAACAACTCCATTAATAGGAGCTTGTACGTCTTTAACTGTTGCCTCTGGTTTTAATTGTCCTGTGGCGGGAACTACTTGTTCAATTTTAGCTAAACAAGCCCAGGTAATACCAAAACAAGCTAACGCCATCAAAGTTAGCATGATAGTTCTAGACCAGACGGGAGATTGTTTTAAAACTACAGCTTGTTCAAAGTTATCGAAATTAAAATCTTGTGATGACTTTTGGGGTGCAGGTTGAGGGGTTGTTAAAACTTGGATATTTTTACCGTTACCGTTACCGTTGCTTTTACCGTTGCCATTGCCATTACCGTTGGTGTAATTACCATTAACTTGAGTCATAATAATTTTGGATTTTAGATTTTGGATTTTAGATTGAATATTTAGTTGTATGTAATTTTATCTTTAATCAATTATCAGTTGAAGTTTATTTAAACAACTGATAACTGACATCTGACAAATTACAAGTTTACTTCCTGTTGCTGATAAAGGTAGAAATAATGACCTTTTGTATTCATCAGTTCTTGATGATTACCTTGTTCGATGACTCTACTGTTATCCATGACGACGATAGTATCTGCATGACTAATAGTATTTAATCGGTGGGTAATAAAGAAAACGGTACTACCTTTAAAAGCGCGGGCTAGGTTGAGACAAATTTGTTTTTCTGTGGCATAATCTAGAGCGCTGGTAGCTTCGTCTAGAACTAATAATTTCGGTTTTTGTAAGACGGAACGAGCGATCGCTATTCTTTGTCTTTGTCCACCGGAAAGGGCTGATCCTCTTTCACCAACTCTTGTATTATAACCGTTAGGTAATCCCATAATAAAGTCATGGGCAACGGCAATTTGAGCAGCGTTAATAATTTCTTCTGTTGTGGCTTCAGGGTTGGTTAAAGCGATATTTTCTTGGACTGTGCCATCAAATAAAAGAGTATCTTGGGGAACTACTCCAATTTGTCGGCGCAGAGAATAAAGTTCTACTTTGGCAATATCATAACCATCCACTAAAATTCTTCCTGATTCTGCTTCATAAAGTCTCAGGAGTAATTTCATCATTGTACTTTTACCTGAGCCACTTTGTCCAACAATGCCAATAAATTTACCCGGAGGAAATTCAATGCTGACATTAGTCAGTTGTAGTGGTTCATTGGCAACAAAGCGGAAGGAAAGGTTTTCATATTTAACTGCGCCAACAATGGGAGGAAGAGGGATATTATTTTTATCTATTTCTGCTTCCTGGGGAGTATCTACAATATCGCTTAATCGTTCTAAGGATAAGCCAGTTTCTTGGAAGTTTTGCCAGATTTGTGCCAAGCGTAAAATTGGGGTGGTAACGTAACTAGAAATAATCCTAAAGGCGATTAATTGACCTAATGTTAATTTTCCTTGTAAAACTAGATAAGCTCCTACCCACAAAACTAATAAGCTGCTGAGTTTGCTCAGAAACTGACTGGTGGAATTGGCTAATGTAGAGGTAAGAACTGTTTTAAAACCTGCGGCGACGAATTTAGCATATTTTTTCTGCCAAGAAAAGCGCGATCGCAATTCGATATTTTGGGCTTTTACTGTTTGAATTCCTGACATTACCTCCACTAAATAAGATTGAGTTTCAGCGTTCCGTTCAGCTTTACCTCTTAGTTGTCTACTTACGGTCGGTGTAGCAATTACTGTTACTAGGACAAATAGGGGAATTGTTCCCAAACCTACGAGTGTTAGTTCCCAACTGTAAAACAGCATGACAATTATATAGACGACGGAAAATAGGGCATCTAAAACTACTGTTAGTGCTGTACCTGTAAGAAACTGACGAATATTTTCTAATTCATTAATTCTTGTTGATAGTTCCCCCACTGGTCTTTTATCAAAATATCGCAGTGGTAAACGCAGTAAATGGTCAATAATTTGTGACCCTAAATTCATATCAATGCGGTTTGTAGTATCTACAAATAAGTAAGTCCGCAATGTTGTTAATACAGCTTCAAATACACCAACTGCTAATAGTAATACTCCTAGCACATTTAGAGTATTAATACTATTTTGGATAATCACTTTATCAATGATGACTTGAATCACCAAAGGGTTAGCTAGGGCTGCTAGTTGCACAAAAAAGGAAGCAACAAAAACTTCTATCAGTACCACACGGTAACGGGATAAGTAAGGAATGAACCAACTTAAACCGAATCGTTCTTTGGGAGTTTCTTTGGTGGGACTCAGTAGTAATATTTTAAAATGTGGTTGTAAATTGATTTCATCGGTTTCTAATTCTTGGACTAACTGATTAATTTGGCAGTTAATAATTCCTTGAGACGGTACACCTAAAACAGCTTTTTTCCCATCTACTGCATAGAGAACTGCATAACCATCACGATAGCGAATTAGTGCCGGAGTAGGAACACGATTAATGGCAACCGCGGGAATATCAACAAGTTGGGATTTTAGTCCAATTAATTCTTCTGATAAATAAGCGCAAAGTTGGAAAGATACAGTACCTTGGCGTTTAAGTTGGTCATTTAACCTCCGCCGTATCACTTCTTTACGAAAAGGGATTTCTAAATGCTTGCATAGCATTTGAAAACAGGCTAAACTACCATCTAATTCTCCTTTGCCTCGGAAAAGTGGGTAATTTTGATTTTTGGAGATATTTTTGGATGTTTGAGGTATGGGAGCTTCTGTTTCTTCCGCATAAGGAATTTGGGAAACTGCCGTACTATCCTCTACATGGTCTACATTTTCTATATTTTCTGATTTTGTAGAGAAGGTGTTAAGTGATGATAAATCCTTAGGATCAATACCCACAACGCGGACAGGCTGAGTACCTTTAATTTCAATTATTTCGTTTTCTAAACGAAACCCAGGATTTAAACCTATTAATGAATTGTTGCTACTGATAAACCAAATCCGACTATGATCTAATTCTCTAAGGGGGGTTTTACCTGGTGATAAATAATCAACTTTTGATTCTAATAGGGCTTGTTGGGTGATCTGTTTTAGGTTCAAATTAGCAAAAGGTTGTTGTGCTATTTGTGAACTTAAAATATCAAATACTTCTATTAAGTGACTTTGATTTTGGCGGGCTTGGGCAAAAGCCGAATTTTGGGAGAAAAATTGTAAATAATCTTCGGCTTTCCATGTTAAACAGATGGCTTCTGTGGAAGCGATCGCAGTTTCACAAGCAATTTCCCTAAACCAACCTATTTCACCAATTACCGCTCCTGGTTGCAGTAATTTGAGAGTAATTGGTAATTGAGTTTGGGGATCATATACCAGTAGTCTGACATTACCTTGATAGACTATAACTATCCGTTCGGGTAGTTGTTCTTTACCAATAATTTTTTGACCAAAACGATAGCGCAAAGGCTCTAAAATTTGTGGTGATATAAGTTGGTTAATTTCTTGAGAGGATAATTTATTAAAACCTTCAAGATTAGAGATGAATCCGGCAAAGTTGCTCATGCTAAAAGTCATGTTTACGCAGGTAATGAGAGTTGGATTTTTGCTAAAAGCTGAATTATGTAATTTGACAATTGTACTTGGGCAAAATCACAGCTAAAACCAAAACTGATTCATGTTTAATTGTCAGCAGGTTGAATTTGCCATGGAATCTCTGTCATTTCTGTTTGTAACCATTGATTAAATTTTTCATTCAATAATCTTTGTCGCAAGGGACGATCTAGTTGGGCTGGTAGTAGTTTTTCTAATCTGACAATTACTAGCAAGTTATTGATTGGAACTGGTGTTAATAGTTGTTGAGGTTGGCTTTTAGCCAGAATATTTGCCAATGTCGGATGCAGAGATTGTAAATCTATTGGACCTACTAAACCTCCGGTTTGGGCTTCAGGCCCTTGACTATATTCCCGCGCTAAATCAGCAAACGATTGTTCACCTTCTTGAATACGAAAATAAATTTCCTGGGCAATACCAACATCTGAGGTAGTAATTAGGGAATAAATTACTTTATCTAACTGGGGTTTACGTTGGAAGAAGTAAGAGTTTATATCCCCTCCCCATGTCACCTCTTTAAATTTTTCTAGTTTTACTGACCGGATGGCCATTTGTTTTAATTTCTGGAAACTTTCAGGCTGTGTTTCTATTCCCTGATGTTGTTTGGTTATTTGTTCACAGGCCAATTTTTCCTCTTCTGGAGTGCAAACAATTTCTGCTGCGGCGATCGCTTGATCAATGATAATTTCCTTCACTAACAGCGGCAGTAGCTGATACTCTGACATCAACGATAAGATTTCGGCAGTTTCCAGGATGCGATCGCCTAATTTTAGGACTGGATTCATATTTTGTATGATCTGGTTTTTCACAGTGTTCACTGCTCTTGATAGGATAATAGAACTAGATGTTAACCAAGTTATCTTTTGGTTAAGGGTATAGAATTTACGACAATTTTCCTCTATTTGCGTAAAAATGGGTAGATACATACTATGAAGTATCTAACAATCAAAGAAGTAGATGTTTAAGTCTGAAGTAGTTCAGTGTGTTGATATGTGCATATTATCGTACCAAAATACCATGAATTGATGAATTTGTCATACCAAACTGATACTTATAGCAGGAGGCAGGAGGCTTCAGGGCAGCACTTCGACTTCGCTCAGTAACCAGAGGCAGGAGGAAAAGCCTTGTTATATATATGTTTCAAGGATTCATAATATCCTAATTATTCTGGCTACAGCTATACTTAGAAAATCTGTGCTAACTTCTCTCTTGTATCTTTCTACTCAGTTAGGTTTGTAGTGAGCAAATGGGGATAATTAAAAATTAATACTCGCAAGCAAATAGCTAAGAATTGCCGTTATTACATAATTGTTATGTAGTAAATGATCTTCTCCAGTGAATCTAACCTGAGAAATAATTACAACACTGAATAGATGAATACAGGACAAAATTTATATAAAAGGTAAAATTAATTTCTGAAAAAATGTAAATGTAGCCACAAAAATACAGTTATGACTTTTGACGGTTAAGAGAGAAAGAAATATTCTCTCTTATCTCCTCTCCTACCTTCTGCCTCCTTGAAGCTGTTATGGCAAGAGGCAGAAGGCAATAGTAAAACCCTTGCTATAATTAGGTTTCAAGGATAAATCATGTCCTAATCATCCTAGCTACAGCTATAAATATTAAACTCCATTAAAATTAGCGAAATTTACCAGGGCTGAGGCGAGCAGGAGCTTGTTGTCTAGTATTAGTTCTAATTACTACTCCGTTCTTTAAACCTCTACCAGTACCACCATCTTTAGGATCAAGATATGGTTTTAAATTTATTCCTCTTCTAGAGGAACTAACTTGATTTCTACCACCTAGTAAGCTTTGTCCCAAATTATATAAACTATCGCCACTGCCTCGGTTACGATTGGTGTAGGTTCTCACAGCTATAGTTTGTTGGCCACTATCAGCAGTAGCCAGGTTTTGGAATACACTATCACGAATAGCATAGGGATCTCTCCCACGAGGTACTGTCAAAACAATGCGACAACTGGGTTGAGCTTCGGTAGTGACACAGATAATATTTTCCCTATTTTGGACAGCTATTTGTAGTTCTTGTAATCCATCGGGGCGATATAATTCTAAACGACTGGCGATCGCTTCACAACGTTTTTGAGCATCCCAACCACCACCTAACGTTTGAGGTGCAGCCCAAGCAAAATACTGACCTGCTTGACTTTCGGGCTGATACATCACCGTAGGCATTCCATTATTATATTGACAGCTAAATCTCGTATTGCTATCAACTGTAGTGGTAGAATTTGGAGAAGTTGATGAACCAGATGAACCTGATGGTACGGTCGTTGACTCTGATGAATCTGTAGGAACAACAACCTGAGCAAAAGCCACAGCATTACCAAAAAATAAAGAACAACCCAAACTACTCAATAATAAAAACCGAAGTGAGTTTAATGACATAAATTTAACCTCTGGTGGAGATACTTAGATAGCTCATATTTTTCTTGACGGAGAATATAATTTTTTGATTCAGGGAGAAAGATGTTTTTTTATCCCTAGTGCTATATACAACCTAGACAAAACTAGACTTTAGTTTCTACTTTAACGGGATGCGCAACAGCTTACTATCCCTCATTAGACTGACACACCTTAGCCAGATGGGATAAATTAATTGCAGCGTTTAAATCCCTATTCATCTCAAAACCGCAGTTCTCACAGTCATAATGTCCATTCCCATAGCAGAAACCGCCACAGGCTACGAGGAATAATCAGCAGCTTATAGCGGTTTCTTGATGAGGTTGTAATTCAATAAAAAAATAGAAACTTAAAACTCAACTAAGGTGGACTTGACAGGCAATCAATTACATCTGATCTCAATGTTGCTTCCCTTTCTTTCCCATCGGTAGAGACTTCTGGCTGTGAGTTCAAAGACCTCCAATAACAAATAATGAGATTAAGGCGAAAACACTATGATATGAAGCAAAAGATCATGAAGCAAAATACCAGGAAGCTAAAAACTAATTATTGATTGCCACCACACTAGAGCAGGAGGTACAAACTCTAATGAGAAATTCTTATTTAAGGTTTAACTTTTAACCTTTTCGTACCATGCTCTTAATCTAGCATGAGTTTTTTCCTCTGTGTAATATATTTACGAAATGTGAGATTCATTCATATATTGCAACAATTGTGAAATCTTTCTTAAGATTGGCTTTGAATTTTAAAGTTGTATCTGATTCAACTGCATAGTGCTAGATTCTATTGTTGTCCGAAGGGCAGTCAAAATCGCTGAAACGTTGATGTTTTCGTTGTCAACTTCGGAGGCTTGCTGGGTAAGGGTTTAGAATTGAGGGACAACTTCGTTCACAGGAAGTGGAATTAATGGCAACCAAAAGAAACCTTCTGTTAAAATAGGTTGTTCTTTACCGCTTCCTTGATAGGAAGTGGAATTAATAGAAACCACCTATGGAAATTATTATTGGTTGGCTATATCCCAAATTGATGAGTACCTACGGCGATCGCGGTAACGTCATCACTATACAACGACGCGCCCAATGGCGAGGTTATGATGTCACAGTATTACCCCTGGATCAAAACTCCACCGCAGCAGATATTAAATCAGTAGATATAATTGTTGGTGGTGGCGCACAGGATCGTCAGCAAGAAATTGTGATGCGTGATCTGCAAGGGTCAAAAGCCCAAGCCATGCGGGATAAAATTGAACATGGAACACCAGGGGTTTTTACCTGTGGTTCACCCCAACTGCTAGGAAATTATTATGAACCAGCTTTTGGACAAAGAATAGAAGGGTTAGGAATATTAGATTTAGTTTCCGTTCATCCTGGGGAAAATACGAAAAGATGTATTGGTAACTTAGTGATAGAAGTTACAGCTTCCCGATTAGCTCAGGAACTAGAAGCCATGACAGGAACAAAACCTTATTTAGTGGGGTTTGAAAATCACGGTGGACGGACAACCTTGGGGAAAGTAGAAGCTTTGGGGCGTGTCGTCTATGGCTTAGGGAATAATGGAGAAGATGGAACAGAAGGGGCATTTTATCAAAATGCGATCGCTACCTATTCCCACGGGCCATTATTACCAAAAAATCCTTTCGTTGCCGATTGGTTAATTCAAACAGCCTTAAAATTAAAATATCAACAAAAAATTAAACTTGCACCTTTAGATGATACCTTAGCCATCCAAGGACGGGAAGCCATGTTTAAACGTTTAAAAGTTAATATACCGACTGTGGCTGGGATTAGATAGAGATTAGAACTTACGCATTGACAAGAAACTTTAAATGTGTATAGTCCTAAAACCCATATTTTTCCTAGGGGTTTAGCACTACTAAACCCCTACCCCACAGTTAATTTATCGGTAAGATAAAAATTAGTTGCAGGTGGAAATCAATTATTTTGGTGAACTCACATCACGGTGAATTTGTACAGTGCGTAGGTCCTAGAGATGTAAACTTTAAGCTCTAAACGTTTAAGTCATGAAGATGCAAAATTACTAATTGAAAGGTCTGAAGAATTTTTATAATTAGTGGACTATTTATAAATGGACTCCCATCCCGCATTGTCTCAAGCCATAGCCCATCGTATTATCACCAGTCCTCAAAAACGCATTACCTTTTCTGAATACATGGATTTGGTATTATATCATCCAGAACATGGTTATTATTCCAGCGATGTCAAAATCGGATTTCGGGGCGGTGACTTTTTTACATCTGCCAGTTTAGGGGCTGACTTTGGTGAGTTATTAGCAAAGCAATTTTACCAAATGTGGGAGATTTTAGATCAACCCATCTCTTTTGACTTGGTAGAAATGGGTGCTGGACAAGGTATATTAGCATCCCATATTCTCAACTCCATCAAGCAAGAATACCCAGATTTTTTTGCTGCTGTTCAATACATAATTGTTGAGAAATCATTAACTTTAAAACAAGAACAACAACAACTGTTACAAGATTTTTTTGTAAAGTGGTGTAATCTAGAGGAAATAGAACCTAAATCTCTGACTGGTTGCTGCTTTTCTAATGAATTATTGGATGCTTTTCCAGTCCATCAATTCATTTTAGAAGCTGGGGAATTGCGCGAAATTTACGTCACCATTGCAGAAAATAATTCTGGCTTACCTATCTTTGTGGAAATTATCGGAGAACCATCAACGCCGCAACTAGCAGGATATTTTGATTTGGTGGGAATTAATTTCAGCCAAAATACTTATGAAAATGGCTATCGCAGTGAAATTAATTTAGCCGCCTTGGACTGGTTGAGTATAGTGGCAGACTGCTTGAACCAGGGGTATGTGTTAACAATTGATTATGGCTACCCCGCTGATCGTTATTATCATCCTCAGCGACGGCTGGGAACTCTCCAGTGCTACTACCAGCATCGTCATCATGATAATCCTTATATCAATATTGGGCGACAAGATATTACTGCCCATGTTGATTTTACAGCCTTATCAGTTTGGGGTGAAAGGTGTGGATTAAAAAAGGTTGGTTGGACACAACAAGGTTTATTTTTAATGGCGTTGGGGATAGGTGAAAGATTAGCTGCAATTTCCTGGCAACAGCAACCAATATCACAGTTGCTACAAAGACGGGAAGGACTACACCAACTCATTAACCCAGGGGGACTAGGCAACTTTGGAGTTTTACTTCAAAGCCAGGGACTGACTGAAGAACAAGCATCAAAACCACTCCAGGGATTAGTTGTACCAGAGTAGAAATTAGGGAGAAAAGTTAAAAATCTCTTTAACAATCCTGTATTAGTTTTGATTGTACTAGCATAACTTCAGATGATATTTAAGTCAAAAATCTACCCCACAGGAAAAATTATGACTGCTCATGATTTGTTAGTGCTAGTAACTCTGCTATCTCCCGGCATCTTGCTTTCTGTAGTAATTATGGTGACTTTTGCGGCCGGAGGCTAGTACCGCTTCGCGGAAGTCAAAAGTCAAAATTAATTGGGTATGGGTAATAAATTCTTCCAATTATCCGTACCCACTAACAACTGACAACTAACAACTGACCACTGACAAAGGAACATGAAACATGAAGGTGGCATTTCTGGGAACTGGATTGATGGGGCTACCGATGGCTCAAAGGTTATTAGCAGCCAATATAGAGCTAATTGCCTATAATCGCACCCCAGAAAAATTAGAACCACTACGGGCGGCAGGGGCGAAAATTGCCACAAAACCCAGGCAAGCAATTCGTTCTGCTGACTGTATTGTACTAATGCTCTCTAACGCCGCAGCTATTTATCATGTATTACTGACGGATACTTCTTGGCATATTTTATCAGGACGCAGCATCATTCAAATGGGTACTATTACCCCCTTAGAAAGCCAAGAAATCAGAGATTCAGTAGTTGCGGCTGGTGGTGAATATATAGAAGCTCCTGTACTCGGTAGTATTCCCGAAGCTCAAACGGGTAAATTAATTGTGATGGTTGGTGCAGAAGAGGAACAGTATCAACGTCATTTAAAGCTATTGGAGCATTTTGGGGAAAGTCCTGTATACATAGGTGCTGTGGGTTCGGCCTCAAATCTCACTTTGGCACTGAATCAATTAATTGCTTCTTTAACAACTAGCTTTGCTCTGAGTTTGGCGTATATTCAGTTGCAAGGTATTGATGTTGATTTGTTTATGCAGGTTTTACGCCAAAGTAAACTTTATGCACCGACTTTTGATCAAAATTTGCGGCGGATGTTGGATGGTAATTACAATAATGCCAACTTGCCGACAAAACAATTGATCAAAGAAATAGATTTATTTATCTCTGAAGCTAAATCCTTGGGTTTGAATCTCAATAGTATTGAAGGTGTGAGACAGATTCTCCAGGCTACTATGAAAATGTCTTATCCAGACGATGATTATTCGTCCGTATTTCCGGCAATTCGGGAATGGGGTGAAGTGAGTGGAGGTTGAAAAAGTAGAGACGTTCCATGGAACGTTTCTACAAAGATTATGGTTAAAAGGGGATATCGTCTGGATCTGGTTCTGGGGTAATTCCTACAGGGGTTGGAGACTGTACAGGAGTGGGTTGATAGCTGGGTTGAGGTTGTACCACTGGGGTAGATGTGGGATAGTTTGATTCGTAGGCTGTGGGACTATAGGTTGGTTGGGCTACGGGGGTTTGATAAACTGGTGTGGGTATGGCTGCTGGTTGTGAACTGGTATAGGCAGCTTGACCAAGGGAATGAATTTTTTGAATTGTCAATTCTGCCCGTTTTTCTTTGAACCCTTCAGGACGATCTATAGTATTCATTCCTAAGCGTCCTTCAATGATGACGCGATCGCCCTGATGATAATTTTGATGTACTTCTTTAGCTAAATTTCCCCAACTGACCACTTTTAAAGGATGGGAAGGATCATCTGGTTTTGATCCAGGTACATGAACTATCATTTCCGTTACTTCTAACCCGTCTGGTGTGTGACGCAGTTGGGGGTTATCATAGATTTCTGCCATCAAAATACAACTATTCATCAATTTCTCCTCATTTTTAATAGTGACTTTAGCTGCATCAGAAAAAGTCAAGCATAATTAATTAGGACAATCATCGGTGTGATGATTGTCTTTCTATATTACACTTGACAAGAACGAGCATTGTTTTTGTCTGTATAGAACAATTGTACTATATTTAAGGAAAATCACTGTCTGAACTATAATTTATTAGATTTATGTGATTTGGGACTTAGAGACCAGTGATAAAAGAATTAAGTAGGTAGTTGAGGACTATCGGATCAGATTTTCCCGAAAAAGACTGACCACAAGTAATTTCAGTTGGATAATTTGCTAAAATTACGCATTAGTTTTGGGAGTCTGGTTAATGGCCATCATTTTAGAACCAATTAATATACACTTACTATCATCATATTTATTGCAAATACCAATATCTAATACAACATCTACTACTGAAATTGAGCTAATTTCTGGAATTATACAAGCATTTATTTTAGGTATTGTCCAAGGAATTACAGAGTTTTTACCAATTAGCAGTACCGCACATTTATTAATTGTGACGAAGATATTTGCCTGGAAAGAACTTGGTTCTAAAGATTTTGTTGATGCGATTCAATTTGGTAGTGTAATTGCAATTGTGTGGTATTTCTGGGCTGTAATTTCTAGTTTAGTCAAAGGTGCGATCAAAGCCTTTAAAACTAAAGATTGGCAAAGTGAAGAGTGGAA
This sequence comes from Cuspidothrix sp., assembly GCA_046080565.1. Taxonomy (GTDB): domain Bacteria; phylum Cyanobacteriota; class Cyanobacteriia; order Cyanobacteriales; family Nostocaceae; genus Cuspidothrix. The sequence goes on from JBJTUF010000287.1 coordinate 24,343, forward strand.
AATTATTGTTGGTATTGCTGTGGGAACAGTTCCAGCTTTAACCATTGGTTTTTTGTTGAAAGATGTGATTCCTGAAAGTGCCTTAGTTATTGCGATCATGTCAGTGACTATGGCAATATTGCTGGGGTTAGCTGAAAAAATTGGTTCTCGCCATCGAAATTTTCAAGAGTTGGAAATTCGAGATGGTGTTTTGGTAGGATTAGGACAAACCTTAGCTTTGATACCTGGAGTTTCTCGTTCTGGTTCAACTTTAACTACTGGTTTATTTCTCGGTTTAGAAAGGGAGACAGCAGCCAGATTTTCATTTTTGCTAGGGTTTCCTACTTTAACTATTGCGACTTTATACAAAAGTCTGAAAATCTTTAAAATGTTTCAAGCGGGAGAATTACCAGATAATATTGTGATTTTGTTAATTGTGGGTATTATTTCCACATTTATTTTCTCGTATTTATCAATTGCTTTTTTGCTCCGGTACTTGCAAACCAAAAACACATTTATTTTTGTGTGGTATAGATTAGCTTTTGGTATTTCTATATTATTAGCGATCGCCGCCGGTTGGCAAGGATAATGATGTTAGATAATAATTTAGGAGTCAAGATTCATACATAGCTCCAAAAGTTCGCAATTCACTCTTGTCTGCTGCTTTTTCCTCTTCTGTTTTTCATAATTTATGACTACCATTCAACCTGCTAAAATTACCAAGGTGCTTCCCGACTCCATCGCCGCCGAAATGGGTTTTGAACCCGGCGATGCAATTGTGGCTATTAATGGCACACAACCCCGTGATTTAATTGATTATCAATTTTTATGTGCGGATGAATTTTTAGAATTAGATGTATTAGATGCTACTGGTAAAAACCATCATCTAGAAATAGAAAAAGATTATGATGAAGATTTAGGATTAGAATTTGCCACCGCTTTATTTGATGGTTTAATTCAGTGTAATAACCGTTGTCCTTTTTGCTTTATTGATCAACAACCTCCAGGGAAACGTTCTAGTTTATATTTAAAAGATGATGATTATCGTCTAAGTTTTTTATATGGTTCTTATTTAACTTTAACTAATTTAACCGCGAGAGAGTGGCAAAGAATTGAACAAATGAGACTATCACCTCTCTATGTTTCTGTACATTCGACGGAAGCGGATGTGAGAATTAGATTATTAAAAAATCATCGGGCTGGGGAAATTTTATCACAATTGCGCTGGTTTCAAGAACGAAGATTACAAATTCATGCTCAAGTTGTTGTGTGTCCAGGCATTAATGATGGTGAACATTTACAAAAAACATTAGAAGATTTAACTTCTTTTCATGCAGGAGAATTACCAACTGTAGCATCAGTTGCCGTTGTACCGGTCGGTTTAACAAGGTTTCGTCCCCAAGAAGATGAATTAATACCAGTTACAAAAGAAAAAGCTCAAGAGGTAATTTCTCAAGTTAAATTACTTGCTGAGAAATTTCGTCAAAAATATACTTCTAGTGTGGTATGGTTAGCTGACGAATGGTTTTTAATAGCAGGTGAAGAATTACCCACTGAAGCTGAATATGAAGAATATCCACAAATTGATAATGGTGTTGGTTCAATTCGGTTATTTATAAAACAATTTACCGAAACGGCAACAGCATTATTACCAGAGAAAATTCAACCCCAAAGAAGATTAACTTGGGTAGTCGGAAATGCAGTAGAAAAAGCTTTTCAACCCTTAGTAAAACAATTAAATAATGTCCAAGGTTTGGAAGTCAATATGATAGCTTTATGTAGCGATTATTGGGGACAAAGTATCAGTGTCACTGGATTATTAACAGGACATGACTTACTTTTAAATCTCCAAGAAAAAGATTTGGGTGAGGGAATTTTATTACCTAGTGTGATGTTAAAACATGGAGAAAGTGTATTTCTCGATGATCTAACAGTTGCGGAAGTAACTCAAAAATTAAATGTCAGTATTTTCCCAGTAGCAGGAGTGAAAGAATTAATAAATACTTGTATTGATAGCAGATAATAGGGAAAAAAGGAAAAGTCTCTACAGGTTGTGCAATTTACTTACTTAATATAAATTATGTATAGACAAATGTAGTGATTTATTCATATCCATAGTAATTTTTTGTAATTGATGATAACTCACCAGGGAAGCTAATGAATAAAAAAACTATTGGATTTGCTATTTTAAATATTAACCTATTTTTATTTAATATCTGGGGTGTATTGCCCGCAAAAGCTATTAGTGGTAGTCCAGTATTTAGTGTAGTTAATGGACAAGATAATCCTGAACAATGGCGGGGAATTAGTAACCGATTACAAAAACTAAATATTAATTATTGCGTGATTCCTTTGCGACAAGTGAAAACCACAGAGGATTGGGGAAAAGCAAAGGTGTTATTTTTGCCTAATATTGAGTTTTTGACAACAGAACAAGCGATCGCTTTAGATCAATGGGTAAATCAAGGAGGTTTCTTAATCGCTAGTGGACCCGTAGGTAACTCATCTTCTCCAGGAGTACGTCAACTATTAAGAAAACTTCTGGGGGGTTATTGGGGATTTACCTTAACAACTGCTGAAAATTTACAACCTACAAGTACAATTCTTCCTGAGTGGGTAAATCAAATAGAATTGTTTGGTAGAGTTCGCGGTGGTGTAATTATTCCCAATGATGCTAATCATAAATCTGCTGTAATTTGGAACTCCCAAGAACGTCCAACCGCCATCTTAACCACAGAAAAATCTACCTTATTAGGTTGGCGTTGGGGAGTAAATCAAGTTGCATCTGCGGGATTAGATATTGCTTGGTTAAAAGCATCCCTCAATCGTTATCTACAACTACCAGCCAACAGTAAAATTAAAACTGCTAATCCTGCACCAAATTGTCAACCACAAATCCCAAGTAAACCAACTAAAACACAAGTTAGTGAAAAAAAAATTGTCATTTCTCAAATAAAAACTTCACCACCATCTCCTCGAAAAAATTCCCCAAAACCAGGGAAAAGAACTTTTAAAAAACCCGCTAAACTAGGGAAAATAAATCGCCATCAGAAACCAGGAAAAATCACTGTAAAAAAACCTACTAAACCAGGGAAAGTTAAACCTGGTAAAAAGCCTGTTATTATTAAAGCTAAACCAGTTAAAAAACCTGTTGTTGCTGCCCAAGTTAAGCCGAATTTCGGCAAACCAACATTATTAGATATTGCCAGAGTTATCAGCCCAAATTTGATTGATCCTATTAATCAATTAGAAGAAAATGTCCGTTTAGATGTTTTACCTAATTCTAATCAGCCTATTGATCCTAAAGAAGCGATCGCTCTGCAAGAAGAATTAGAACATCTTATCGGTAGAGTAGAAAGCGCCCACTTAGCAGCATCAGCTTATAATCTTGCTACCACAACCCAATTACCCTATACCAAAGAAGAAGACAAACAAAGAGAATTTTTTCCTCCTCAAAGATCAAGAGATAATTTAGTCTTAACATTAAATCAAGCTAGAGAAACTCTTCAAAAAATTCCTGTCTTAATTGCACAAAAAAACTATACCTCAGCACGGCAAATTTGGTTAGAAGCTAAAGCTAACCTATCGCAAAAATTTCCTCTCAATCAACAATTAGCCCAACCAGAAATCCGTGCCGTTTGGTTAGATAGAGGAACAATCGTTAAAGCAGGTAACGAAATCGAATTAGCGAGAATTTTTAATAGACTAGCCCAATCCGGGATTAACACCATTTTTTTTGAAACAGTTAATGCTAGTTATCCTATTTATCCTAGCCAAATAGCACCCGAACAAAACCCCCTCATTCGTGATTGGGATCCTCTAGCCAGCGCAGTAAAATTAGCTCATCAACGGGGGTTAGAATTACACGCTTGGGTGTGGGTATTTGCCGCCGGCAATACTCGCCATAATCCAATTATTAATGTTAGTCCCGATTATTTAGGTCCCGTACTCACAGCCAATCCTGATTGGGCTAATTATGATAACAAAGGTAATATTATTCCCCTTAGCCAAACTAAACCTTTTTTAGATCCAGCTAATCCCCAAGTGCGAGAATATTTAATCAAACTCTATACAGAAATCGTCACTAAATATCAAGTAGATGGTATCCAACTTGATTATATTCGTTATCCTTTTCAAGACCCCTTTGTAGGTTGCACCTATGGCTATGGAAAAGCAGCTAGAGAACAATTTAAACAACAAACAGGCATAGATCCCCTCAATATCTCCCCCAGTCAACGAGATTTATGGCAAAAATGGACAGTATTTCGTACCCAACAAGTTGATAGCTTCGTAGCTGAACTATCAGAAAGATTACGACAAAAACGGAAAAATTTAATTTTATCCGTCGCCGTTTTTCCCCTACCAGAATATGAACGTATTCAAAAAATTCAACAACATTGGGAAGTTTGGGCCAGAAAAGGAGATATAGATTTAGTTGTCCCCATGACCTATGCTTTAGATACACCCAGATTTCAAAGACTTGCTAAACCTTGGATTACTTCCACAAAATTAGGTACTACTTTATTAGTACCAGGAATTCGGCTTCTATCTTTATCAAACATCGGTGCATTTGATCAACTGCAACTAATTCGAGATCTACCTACCAGTGGTTATGCCTTATTTGCAGCCGAAAATTTTAATTATGAACTAGAACAAATCTTCAATAATACCCAAGGTAATAAAAATCAGCCCTTACCCCATAGACAACCTTTTCGCACCGCCGCTTTACGTTATACAGCTTTGCAAAAAGAATGGCAAATAGTACAAAAAAATGATCACTTATCCATATCTGCAATAACTACTTCTGACTTTATAACCCAGGGTAAAGAAGTCCAAAATGCTTTAAATAAATTGGCATCTAACCCTTCGGCGATCAATTTAATTGATGCAAGAAAATCCCTGAACCGATTTCAGGCTAAATTGTCCTCCTCGATGCAAGCAGAAAATATTACCAATTCCTATCAAATTAAAGTTTGGCAAAACCGTCTTTTGACCATAGAAAGATTAATCCGTTACGGCGAAAGAAGATTAAATATGCGTTCCTAAACTATAGCAGAAGGCAACAGGCTTTCTTGCAAAAGGCAATAGTAAAGCCCTTGCTATGATTGGGTTTAAAGAATCAATTATATCCTAATCATCCTGGCTAGAGCTATATAATCTAAAAATACAAATTTTTGAATATTTTTCATTTGACTTATCACCATACTTTTTCATAATGTTAAAAATTTTGTAGAGATATTAAGCCCAAACTCTCATTTATAAATAGGACTTACTGATTTTAACGAAATGTAGGGGTTTGAGATTGCTTCCTTAGGTCGCAATGACAGTATTTGAAGTAGGTTTTGCGTAACTCTAGATAAATTATAGCTATAGCTAGGATAATTAGAACATTATGAATCCTCGAAACTGCTGTATATGTAACAAGGCTTTTCCTCCTGCCTCCTGCTATAATGCTCACTTTTAGGAAGATCAATTTGATTGCTGTATAATTTTAACGTGAGATTCTTCATCAATGCTTGTTTACCGTAGTTTCAATATTAATCCGCCTAGACTGGAGAAATTATCAATTTTTAAGAGGTATGAAAAATATTTTAGATAATTTCATAAACCGCATCAAAAATTTCTGTCAGCAATTTTCCATATCTAAATTGATCTTTGGGTATGATCAAACCACTCCAGAAATTAGTACAGATTCGGAAGCAAAGTTTCGCTTTTTAGTAGAATCTATTTCTCAACAACTTTGGATTGCTGATGCGCAAGGACATATTGAGTATGTTAATCAATATACACTCAACTACTTGAGATGTTCAACCATAGAGAACTGTGGGGCAAAGTGGTTAAAAATGGTACATCCCGAAGATAGATCAAAAATTCGTAGTGCTTGGAATCATGCTTTCCGCGAAACTAACAATTATGAAGTTGAATTTCGTCTCTACGACCAAGCTTCTCAAACCTATCGTTGGCATTTAGGAAGGGCTATACCTGGGTATAATCAGCAAAATGAAATTGTTAATTGGTTCGGTACAAATACAGACATACATAATCAAGTATTAGCAGAAATTTCCTTAGAAACTACTAAATGTCCCTATGAAAGTATTACTGCTATTTCTCCAGTCGGGATTTTTCATACTGATATTTTAGGAAATTGCGATTATGTCAATGATCGTTGGTGCGAAATTACTGGTATTAATCGAGAAACTGCACTGAATATGAGTTGGATCAATACTATTCACCCAGAAGACCAACCGCGAATTGAAGCCGAATGGTATCACCATCTCCAAAAACATCGCCCCTTTCGCTCTAAATACCGATTTAAGCATTCTCACAGTCATGTTACCTGGGTTGTTGGCCAAACCGTACCAGAAATAGGAGAAGATGGCAAAGTTATTGCCTATGTTGGTACTATCACTGATATTAGTGAAGATAAACAAGTTGAGGAAGCCTTAGCGCAACAGTTACGTTTAGCTGAGTTTCACGCTGATATAGATACTATTTGTATTAAAGATTATGCTATTTATATGCTTGATACTCAAGGACGAGTTATCAGTTGGAATTCTGGAGCAGAATATATTACTGGGTATACAGCACCAGAAATTATTGGTAGAGATTTTTCTTGTTTTTTTGTAGAAGAAGATATTATGAATTCGCTACCAAGTCAACAATTAACTATAGCTATAACAGAGGGACGCTGTGAATGTGAAAATGTATTTTTGCGGAAAGATAATTCTCGATTTTGGGCTAATTGTATTTTGACGGCTTTATATGATGAAACTGGGAATGTGCGGGGTTTCTCCAAAATTACGCGCAATATTACTGAAGGTAAATTAGCAGAAAAATCTTTGTTACGGTTGCAAAAAGCTATAGAAAGTACCAGTGATGCTATTAGTATTGCTGATATTTCTGGACAAGTAATTTATGTTAATCCTGCTTTTATGGAAATATTTAATTATACATCTGAACAATTAAATGAATACGGTGGATTATCCGCTAATTTTCAATTCCAGGAAGTATTTGCCAAAGTATTTGCTAGTGTACAAAAAGGTAAATCTTGGCGGGGGGAAGTAACTATGAAAACCTTTAATAATACTACAGTTCAGGTTAATTTACGTACAGATGTTATTAAAGATAATACGGATGAAATTGTCTATTCTGTTAATATATATACTGATATTACTCAACAAAAATTAATAGAAGAAGGTTTACGATTACGTAATCGAGCGATCGCTGCTAACAGTAATGGGATTATGATTATTGATGTCACTATCGCTAATAAACCAATCATTTATGTTAACCCTGCCTTTGAAAAAATGACAGGCTACCTAGCAACAGATATAATTGGTCAAAGTTTCCCTTTTTGTAATGATATTCAAATCAATGAACCTGAATTAGCACAACTGACTGCTGCTATAGAAACAGGACAAGATTGTACAGTTGTTTTACGTAATCTTGATCCTAGTGGGAGTCTATTGTGGTATGAATTAAATGTTTCTCCTGTTTATGATCGCCATAATGATATTACTCACTATGTGGGTATTCAAACTGATATTACTGAACGTAAACAAGGAGAAATAGCATTACTTATCAGTCAACAACGTTTACAGTATTTACTCTATTCTAGCCCTGCTGTCATCTATACAATTAAAGCTCATGACGATTATGGTGCTACTTTCATGAGTGAAAATATTAAATCTATCATGGGTTATGAAGCCACAGAATTTCTATCTACATCTGTATTTTGGTTGAATCATATTCATCCAGATGATAGACAATATGTAATTACTGGGACAGAACAAGCGATAAAAACTCAAAGAGAATATATTTTAGAATATCGCTTTTTACATAAGGACGGTACTTACCGTTGGGTATATGATCAAGGTAAAGTAGTATTAGATCAGGCTGGCAATGTTATAGAAATCGTTGGTTATTGGGCTGATATTACAAATCGTAAACAATTAGAACAAGAACTAATAGTAGCCTTAGAAAAGGAAAAAGAACTAAATGAACTTAAATCTCGTTTTATCTCCATGACTTCCCATGAGTTTCGTACCCCATTGAGTACAATTTTTTCTTCTGCTGAGTTGTTAGAACATTATGGCCATCAATGGACTAAGGAAAAACAACGTACTCATCTGGATCGAATTCAAACTGCTGTCGGGCGTATGACAGAGATGTTAAATGATATTTTAATTATTGGTAAAGCTGAAGTCGGCAAGCTAGAGTATAAACCTATCTATATGGATTTGGTGATTTACTGCCGTCAATTGCTAGAAGACCTCAAGCTGAATGGGAATCATCAAGTAGTAATTGATTTCAATTGTCAATATGGGTTTCTTCCCTGCTGTATGGATGATAAATTACTTAGCCATATTCTGATTAATTTGTTATCAAATGCCATAAAGTATTCATTTTCTCAGGAAAATGTCAACTTTACTCTTACTTGTCAAGATCAAAAGGTCATCTTTGAAATTGAAGATCGAGGAATTGGCATTCCAGAGGCAGATATTCCGAGGTTATTTGAGTCTTTTCACCGAGCTAGTAATGTTGGTAATGTTATGGGAACAGGATTAGGACTGGCCATTGTTAAAAAATGTGTAGATATCTATGAAGGAGAAATTTTAGTTAATACTCAAGTAGATACTGGTACTAAGTTTACTGTAATTCTGCCTTTAGGTTGAAAGTTTTAAAAGACGAGGTTAATATGCCGAAAATTTTAGTTATTGAAGATGAAGAATCAATACGGGAAAATCTATTAGATTTATTAGAAGCTGAGAATTTTGAAACAGTTGTAGCAGCCAATGGAAAAATTGGTTTACATATAGCTATGTCAGAAAATCCTGACTTGATTTTATGTGACATGATGATGCCAGAGTTAGATGGTTATGGTGTATTAACAGCATTGCGTCAAGATCCATTAACTTCGACAATTCCTTTTATTTTCTTAACTGCTAAATCGGCTAAATCTGATTTCCGCCAAGGAATGAATATGGGAGCAGATGATTATCTGACTAAACCATTTACGAGGGCTGAATTATTAACTGCAATTCTCAATAAATTAGAAAAGTATTCAAATTTAAAAAAACAGTTATTATCTACTGCTAATAAATTAACTCCAAGAATGCAGATAGTCTTAAAACATTTACAACAAGTAATTAAAGAAAAAAATTTTCAAGGATTTGAGGTTAATTATCAGCCAATTACTGATATCAATACAGGTAGAATTACCGGAGCAGAAAGTTTATTGCGTTGGCAAAGTGCCGAGTTAGGCAGAGTATCACCACAAGAATTTATACCTTTGGCGGAGTCGAATAACTTAATTATTGATATTGGTAAATGGGTTATAAATAGAGTTTGTGAGCAGATGTCAAACTGGGAAGATATTGGTATTCATAACATTACCATAGCAATAAATTTATCAGCAGTTGAATTTAATCAACCAGATTTAATTCCGAAAATTATCCATTTGATATCTAGTCATAATATTCAATCTAATTACCTAGAAATTGAATTAACAGAAAGAATGATTATGGAAGATATGGATTTAGCTGTAAATACTATGAATAAATTACGATCTTTGGGAGTAAAAATTGCTATTGATGATTTTGGAGTCAGTAATAATTCATTGATGTATCTTAAAAGATTGCCAGTAGATACCCTGAAAATTGACCGTGATTTTATTGAAAATATTGATACTGATTTTCGCAAGGCTGCAATTACAAAAAGCTTGATTCAATTAGGCCATGATCTGGATCTCAAAATCATTGCCGAAGGTGTAGAAACAGAACCAGAACTAGCCTTTTTACGGGAAAATAACTGTGATGCTATTCAAGGTTTTATATGTAGTCCAGCTTTACCTATGGGAGAATTCCAAAAGCTGTTATTTAGTAATAAATCTTGGTCTATTTAGATGCTCTAAGTAGGTTGGTGTGAATAATTGTAGTTGTAGCAAGGTAAGAGACAAGACGCAATGGCGAAGAAGTTTTTAGGGATTTGAATTTTCTGGATATAGTTTGGTTTTATTGTGCCAATTACTAATTGCGTGGGTTATCTAGGATTTTATATACTCAATCAAGACGGGCATAAAATCTAAAATCTAAAATTGTATGAATCCAAACACAAGTGAAAGTCTCTCAAATCAGAGTATAAATTCCGCTCACGCTGGCGATCGCTATTGGGGTTATGTAGAAGTAATTGAAGAAGGAGAAAACTACCGCATCAGTCGGGTAGAAATTAAGCCTAGACATGGCATTAAAGCCCAAATCCATTATCATCGTCATGAACATTGGGTCGTGGTCTCTGGTGTAGCTAAGGTTACTTGTGGTGATGAAGAAATATTACTCAATCGCAATCAATCAACCTATGTACCAGCAGCGACCCTACATAAAGTTGAAAATCCTGGTACGATTCCCTTGATCATCCTGGAAATCCAAAATGGCGAGTATTTGGGTGAGGATGATATTGAACGTCCTGTAGAAGAAATTAGCACAGGGAAATAAATATCTGGTTGTCAGTTGTCAGTAGGAAAAATATACTCCCCTGCTCCCCTGCCCCCCTATATGGCATTCTCAAGAAATTTGTTGTAAAATAAATATGCCCCTAGGGGGGATTTTCAATTATGATATTCTAGATAAGTAAAGTTTCGTAACAAATATTAAAAACTTTGATTAATCAAACATTTTCTTCTTATCCAGCTACTAACCCTCCATTAGAAGCTAATGATAGCAACAAATCTTTACTAAAGTTCATATCTTGGCGACAAAATTGGCTAGTATTTGTAGCTGCGGTATTTTTAGTAACCGTACCTGTATTTATAGAAGCGCCATTGGTGCGATCGCTTCCTGTATTTAGCCTATTGATGACAGCTTCTTGGGTGTGGTTGAGTGTGCGCTTAATGTCACGTTCCCAAACCCATCTCTGGGGAGATTTACTTTTTGGTTTTAGCTGGACATGGTTTACTGGCTCAATTTATTGGGGGTGGTTAAGATATGAACCAATTTGGCATTTACCCATAGAAGCATTAGGATTACCCTTTGCTGTATGGTGTTTAGGCAAAAACTGGGGTAAAGTTGGCAACTGGTTTTATCTAGGTTCGTTACTTGGTACGGTTTTAACGGATGTTTATTTTTATTTAGTAGATTTGATGCCCTATTGGCGGCAAATTATGAGAAGCACTCCAGAGGGAGCTTCACAAATCTTACAAAATGCCTTAACACAGGTTCAAACTCCCTGGGGACAAAGCTGGGCAGTGATTCTGGCAGTGATCCTGATGCTAGTAGGAACGGGATCTTTACTGAATAAGCAATCTCATTGGTACGCCTTTGGGGGCGCAGTTTTGAGTACAATTCTAGTAGACAGTCTATTCTTATTAGCAGCGATTCAGGCGTAAAATTCCCCCAAATAGTGGCAAAATGCCAAAGATGGACGCAAAACTGCTATTCATTCCGGTTTTGAGTAAAAATCAGATCAAACTGAATAGTAAGAAATATTGTGGATATTGATACGCTGTATATTAGTTTTTGATGACGACTGTTGTGTAAGTTCTCAAGGTTAAACGGAGAAGCTAAAGTAGGAAGCAACCAGAATTAGGAGACAAAACAATCTTACAATCTGGCAATTCTGGCTGATGTTCTCACGTTTATATGTTTTGACTGCCAAAAGTCAACATTTTAATTGCCGTTTGATAGAAAGAGGTAAAAAATCGTGAAAGGATTGGTGCGTTTATTTAGTCTGTTGACATTGGTGTTAGGTTGCTGGGGATGGTTGGGAACTGTTAATATTGCCCAAGCTGTTAGTTTAAATAGCTTTGTTGGCAATCAAGTTCCGGTTTTAGCAATTGCCCGCCAAAACAAAGCAGATCAGAAGCTGGCAACAGATTTTGGTAAGAAAATTGATTTAAACAATACCTATATACGGGCTTTCCAAGAGTATCCAGGAATGTATCCTACTTTGGCTAAGAAAGTAGTCGCTAATGCTCCCTACGAAAAGGTAGAGGATGTATTAAATATCCCAGGATTGAGCGATCGCCAAAAACAACTGTTGCAAGCTAATTTGGAAAAATTCGCAGTTACAGAATACGAGCCTAACTTCAATGAAGGCGACGATCGCATTAACAACGGTATCTACAGATAACTATAGTTGGCAATTAGTAATTGGTGATTGGTGATTGGTATAGGCAAGAGGCAAGAGGGAAGAGGCAAGAGATGTAATAAATATCTCTATATTCCCTACTACCGATTACCCATTACCGATTACCCATTACCCGTTACCCATTACCCATTACCCATTACCCATAATTTTGAATTTTGAATTTATTAGATATTCCTAACCAATTTGATGTTTTAGTAGTCGGTGCTGGTGCGGCTGGACTATATACAGCCATATCTCTACCAGAATCCTTACAAATCGGCTTAATTACTAAAGAAACAGTTACCCTATCCGCTAGTGATTGGGCGCAAGGTGGTATAGCGGCAGCAGTTGCCCCTGAAGATTCACCAAAATTGCATATTGAAGATACATTAAAAGCAGGTGCCGGGTTATGCGACATCGCCGCAGTAGAATTTTTAGCAGAACAAGCCCCTAGCTGTATTCAATCCCTGGTTAACTTAGGGGTAGCCTTTGATCGTCATAATAATCACTTGGCTTTAACCCTGGAAGCTGCCCATTCTCGTCCCCGTGTTCTTCATGCCGCCGATACCACAGGTAGAGAAGTTACCACTACTCTTACAGATCAAGTTCTACGTCGTCAAAATATCAAAGTCATTCAACAAGCTTTGGCCTTGAGTTTGTGGATAGAACCAAAAACTGGTCAGTGTTTGGGAACAAGACTATTTTATCAAGGTAAAATCACTTGGATTCGTGCCGGGGCAGTGATTTTAGCTACTGGTGGCGGAGGTCAAGTTTTTGCCCAAACCACTAACCCTGCCGTAAGTACAGGAGATGGTGTGGCGATCGCTTGGCGGGCTGGGGCAATTTTGCGGGATTTAGAATTTGTCCAATTTCATCCCACGGCCTTGAGTAAACCGGGACGTTTTCTGATTAGTGAAGCTGTCCGTGGAGAGGGGGCGCACCTGGTAGATGATACCGGGCGACGTTTTGCCTTTGATTACCACCCAGCAGGGGAACTAGCACCGCGAGATGTGGTTAGCCGCGCAATTTTTAGTCATTTACAAAAAACTGCTGCTGACCCCGCTACCGCCCATGTTTGGTTAGATATGCGCCCCATTCCAGCGGATAAAATTCGTCAGCGTTTCCCGAATATTATTGAGGTTTGTCAACATTGGGGAATTGATGTCTTTACTCAACCCATCCCTGTATCTCCCGCCGCTCATTATTGGATGGGTGGTATCCTCACAGATATGATGAATTGTACTAATATTCCCGGTTTATATGCTATTGGGGAAACGACGAGTACGGGAGTGCATGGGGCTAATCGTTTAGCAAGTAATTCTTTATTAGAATGTATTGTTTTTGGGGCGCAAATGGCTAATGTTAACTGCGAAAAATGGAAAATTTCACCACAGGAATCTGCTGATAATATTGAGATAATTAGTTTTAGTCCATCTCCCAACGTGTGGGAAAACCAACAACTAAAACTAGCTCAAATTCGCCAACAATTACCTCGTATAGTTTGGCAAAATGCCGGTATTTGTCGAGAAGAATCTAGTTTAGAAAATGCCATTTCTCAAATTGCATCTTGGCAACAAGAATTTACAGCCTTACCTTTAACTCAATTATTTTTAAGTTTAAACCCCACGCAATCAGTTAACTTTCCTCAGCCACAAATTGAAAAAGAATTACGACTGTGGTCTGAAACTCGGAATTTATTAGATATAGCTGAATTAATTCTTAAAAGTGCCGCTTTTAGAAAAGAAAGCCGAGGTGGACACTATCGTTTAGATTATCCCCAAACGGATACTAATTGGCAAGTTCATACTTTAGTACAAAATCAGCAATGGTGGAAAGATATTTAAGAGGTTGTTGGAAAAGTTTTGGATGGTGATATTAAATACTTAAAGATCTCCCTAAATCCTCCTAAAAAAGGCGGAATTTGACTCTAGTTCCCCCCTTATTAAAGCAGGGCTGTTTCATTCCATAAGGAGAAGGAGTTTGTCAATATCATGGGAGAGAAATCTTTGAGCGATCGTAATGGAAGCATGACCATTTCGCCGGAGTATATTCAGAGCAATCGCTCTCAAGACAGAGAGATTTGCAG
>JBJTUF010000288.1:0-16883 GCA_046080565.1 Cuspidothrix sp.
TATTCGGAAATACTTTCCAAGCATAGATCATGAGATATTAAAATCTCTAATTCGTCACAAAATTAAATGTCCTGATACACTTTGGTTAATTGATAAAATTATTGATAATAGTAATGAACAAGAAACTGTAATACATCATTTTCCTGGTGATGATTTATTCTTCCCTTTAGGAAGAAGACGAGGTTTACCAATTGGTAATTTAACAAGTCAGTTTATGTCAAATGTATATTTAAACGGCTTTGATCATTTTATCAAAGAAAAACTTCAATGTAAAAAGTATATTCGTTATGTTGATGATTTTGCTTTGTTTAGTGATGATGCAGTATTTTTAAAGAATGTGAGATTTTATCTTGAAGAGTATCTAGCAAATTTAAGATTAAAAATTCATCCCATAAAAAGCCAATTATTTAAAACTAAATATGGAGCTAATTTTGTGGGTTTTCGCATTTTACCTCATCAAATTAGAGTTCGTAGTGATAGCTTGCGTTTAGGAAAAAGAAGAATTAAGAAACTTATCAAAAAATATGAACAAGGTAAGTTAGAAAATGAGAGAATAAGACAATCTTTGCAAAGTTGGTTTGCTCATTTAAAACATGGTGATACATGGAAATTAAGAAAAAGTATTTGTTTAAAAGTAAGGTCTATTGAGTATAATAAAATAAAGATTATTAAAATTTAGGACAGTGAAAATGTATCAAATAGATTCGCCACTTTTTCCTAAAGAAACATTACCAACGATGTATGATCTTCCTAGCGAAGACCCGGATGAACCTGGGTTGCCAGATCAATTTCATGTATTTCAACGGGAATTATTAACAGACACATTTTGCCCACCTAATTATAATTGGCAAGAAATATTTACAGGAAGTAATATCAATCTTTATTATGATTTACGTAATTTATCTTGGTACAAAAAACCAGATTGGTTTGCAGTTTTAGGAGTACCATATCTTTATGAAAATAGAGATTTAAGATTAAGTTATGTAGTGTGGCAAGAAGGAGTAAACCCTTATATTGTCGTTGAATTACTATCACCAGGAACAGAAAAAGAAGATTTGGGGAAAACTTTAAGAAATGCCGAAAAACCGCCAGGAAAATGGCAAGTATATGAACAAATATTGAGAGTACCTTATTACGCAATATTTGATAGATATCAATCGAAATTTAGAATGTTTAAACTAGATGGAGGATTTTTCACAGAAATAGAATTAGTAGATGATCGTTTTTGGATTCCTGGACTAGAATTAGGTTTGGGGGTATGGATAGGCAATTATAAAGGTGTAACAATGCCTTGGTTACGTTGGTATGATCAAAACGGAAATTGGATATTAACCAGTGTAGAAAAGGAACGCCAAAATGCTGAACTAGAAAGGCAAAAGGCTGAATTAGAAAGGCAAAAAGCTGAACAGGAAAAACAAAAAGCTGAACAGGAAAGACAAAAAACCGAAAGATTAATAGCCCAGTTAAGATCATTAGGTATAGAACCTGATCTAGAGTAATATTATTGTCTGAATCAGGATATCCAAGATTAAAGGATGAACAGGATGAAAATAAGGATTTTTATTTTTTCATAATCCTGTAAATCCTCAAATCCTGTACTTCGGCTTCGCTCAGTAACCGTAAATCCTGATTCAGACAAAAAATTAAGTAATCCCACAGAAAGATAGGAACAAAAATTTAAGGATCTACCCAACGTCCGTCTGCTTTAATGAGGTTAATTAATTCTTCTACACCTTGTGATTCTGGGACTTTTTTAATTTCTTCTCGTCCACGATATAAAGAAATATAACCGGGAGTTTTACCCACATAACCATAGTCAGCATCAGCCATTTCTCCGGGTCCGTTGACGATGCAACCCATGACGGCAATATCTAACCCAGTGAGGTGTTTAGTCGCTTCCCGAACTATGTGCAGCACTTCTTCGAGATTAAATAAAGTCCGGCCGCAAGAAGGACAAGCAACATATTCCACCATTGTTTTTCGCAAACCTAAAGCTTGGAGAATGCTGTAACAAACGGGAATTTCTTTTTCTGGTGCTTCTGTTAGAGAGACGCGAATGGTATCACCAATGCCGTCAGATAGTAATGTGGCAATACCTGCGGTAGATTTAATTCTGCCATATTCTCCATCTCCTGCTTCTGTTACGCCTAGATGCAAAGGATAGTCCATGCCTAACTCATCCATGCGTTTGGCCATGAGACGATAGGCCGCAACCATGACAGGAACTCGTGAGGCTTTCATGGAAATGACGATGTTGTGAAAATCCAAAGATTCACAAATGCGAATAAATTCCAGGGCTGATTCTACCATGCCTTCGGGGGTGTCACCGTAGGTAAATAGCATTCTTTCTGCCAAAGAACCATGATTTACGCCTATACGCATGGCTTTACCTTGGTCACGTAAGGAAATTACCAATGGTGCTAAGGTTTCGCGGATTTTTTCGCCAATTTCGTCAAATTCAGCTTTTGTATATTCGGTGCGGGTAGTATTTGGTTTCTCGAATACGTATAATCCTGGATTAATTCGCACTTTTTCGATATGTTTGGCGACTTCTAGGGCGATTTTCATACCATTGTGATGGACATCGGCGACTATGGGGACATCACGATAAGTTTGGATTAATTTCTGTTTAATTTCGGCTAAAGCTTTAGCGTGTCCGAGACTGGGAACTGTGACACGAACAATTTCGCAGCCTATTTCATGGAGACGACGAATACCAGCGACAGAACCATCAATATCCAGGGTATCTTCATTAATCATGGACTGTACCACCACCGGATATCCTCCTCCAACGGTGACATCTCCGACTTTGACAGGGCGGGTTTTGCGCCGTTTGATGGTGGTATCAAAGACAGGTTGAGTAGAGGTGCTGTTAGAAGTTTCTAAAGTTGGTAGAGTTTGCATAATCTAAACAGGTGGATTTTCTGTAGCTAAAATATCAGATTGACAGGAGTTATACTTCTCAGATTGCCACAATTGGGTATATTTTAGGTGATAAATTGGAAAAGAAGGAAAGTAGGTGACAGGTGACAGGTGACAGGTGACAGTGTAAGAGGGAAGAGGCAGGGGAGCAGAGGTGCAGGGGTGCAGGGGAGAAAATTTTTCCAACGGACAACTGGCAACTGGCAACTGACAAAAATCTAAATTTACTAATTGATGCCTAAAAGGATATGATATAAGACATCACTTCAGTCATCAAATAATGAACGCGCTATGAAAACAGAAACCGTTCGCACGACGTTAACCATTCCTAGAGAACTCCTAGAAGCTACAGATAAAGCAGTTCTGGAGGGAAAGGCTAAAAGTCG
Organism: Cuspidothrix sp.; assembly: GCA_046080565.1. GTDB lineage: Bacteria > Cyanobacteriota > Cyanobacteriia > Cyanobacteriales > Nostocaceae > Cuspidothrix. The sequence goes on from JBJTUF010000288.1 coordinate 3,309, forward strand.
TAATGATTTTGTCGCTCAAGCTTTACGAAGGGAACTGGCGGTACAAAAACGCTCGGAAATTGATGCGGCTTTGGCAGAAATGGCTAATGATCCGGATTATCAAGCAGAAGTGTTAAAATTAGAGGTGGAATTTGCTTCGGCGCAGTGGGAGGCGTTGCAGTTAGGGGAATCTCCAAGATGAGAAGGGGTGAGGTTTATGATGCCCGTCTGGAAACGACTGAAGGCTCAGAGCAGGGAGGAACTCGCCCAGTGATTATTGTCAGTCGTGATGTGATTAATCTCTCTAGTCCTGTGGTTTTAGCAGTACCTTGTACTACCTATCAAGATGGGAAGCGAGTTTACCCTACCCAAGTTCTAATTTTAGCGCCGGATGGTGGACTGAAGAAAGATTCTATTGCGATGGCAGATCAGGTAAGGGTATTATCAAAAACCCGCTTTTTGCGATTAAGAGGTGTACTGTCTGAGGTTGTGATGGCACATCTGGAGCAAGCGTTGTTAATTGCCTTAGATTTACCTTGTTGATATAGCAGGTGACAGGGAACAGGTGACAGGTGACAGTGTGAAAAGTCTTTTACTATCTAGGTTTTATCATCAATTGATGTCCTCACATCCTTGTCTGTTGCTATACAAAGATAGGATTGTTGCATCTTAGAACACGACCGATTGATTGCGTCCTAATTGTTTAGCACGATATAGGGCTTTATCTGCCTGTTGTATGAGGCCAGTTGGGGATAATTCAGAATTTGGTAGCTCAGTGGTAATCCCTAAGCTAATGGTAACAGTATTACTAACTTCTGAGGCTCGGTGAGGAATGGCTAGATATTGAATTGCAGAGTGAATTTTTTGTGCGATTACCATTGCTCCTTTTGTATTAGTATTAGGTAAAATCACTACAAATTCTTCCCCACCATAGCGAGCTATTAAATCTGCTGAACGAGATACGACTTTCTGCAAGGTTTGAGCGAGTTTTATCAGACACTCATCTCCCAGTTGATGACCGTAGGTATCGTTATAACGTTTAAAATAATCAACATCAAATAATAATAAAGATAGAGGTTGCTGTTCTCGATAAAGTCTTTGCCATTCTTGTTCTAGGCGATTGTTAAAGCAACGACGATTGGCAATTTGGGTTAACCCATCAATATTTACTAGCTTTTCCAACAGATGAGTAGCATTGGCGAGTTCTTCATTGCTTTGTGTGAGTTTAGCTTCTGCTAGTTTCCGTTCTGCCAATTCTTTTTGTAATTTCTCAAATAGATCAGTTTGGTTAATAGCGATCGCTAACTGGTTAGCTATTTGTTGCACAAAATCAATCTCAAACTCTTGCCAGTAACGAGGAGCAGAACATTGATGGACACATAGTAAGCCCCATAAATCTTGGCCATTCAGTAATGGAACAACTAAATTAGCCCGAATCTTAAATTGTACTAATATATTACGGTAACAGTCCAACAAATCGGCCTGATATGTATCTTCTATAGTATGGATTCTACCTTGCTGATAGTAGGGGGCGTATTTTTCAGCAAAACAATGATCCTGAATAATAGGACTCTTAGCTGATTCAAATCCAGGTGCTACAGTTTCGGAAATAAATTCACCAATGCAAAAATTAGAGTCAGGATGGAACTGAAAGATACTAACACGATCTGCGTGAAGACATTGACGAATTCCTCCAGAAGCAATTTCAAAAATATCAGATAAATTAAGGGATTGGTGAATCTGTTGGGTAATTTTTCGCAGGAGAATTTCTCGATCTGCCTGTTGACGGATAATTTGTTCAGCGCGTTGGCGTTCTTTAAGTTCTAGTTGTAGTTGTGAATATAAATTAGATTGTTGAATAGCAATGGAAAGTTGGTAAGACAATTGTTGTAATAAATCAATTTCCCAGTCTTGCCAATCACGAAGGCGATCGCATTGGTGTAAAGCAATTACTCCATTCGGTTTTCCCTGATAGGATGTCCGCACAGCCAGCATTGATTTCAAGCCAATTTGATGACAAAATGGTACAACAGTTTGTAAAAGTGGATCGGCAAATACATCAGGAGATACTAATACTTGATCGTTAGCTATGATTTTTTCTGCATGGGAATTACCGATAATAGGAATCTTCAATGGCATTAAAGATGTTATACCTGGAGAAGAAAGGTATTCGGCAACAAGCGGTAGTTCAGGAATTAATATATCGGAGTAAGAATGGATCAGACAACGATCTACTTGAAAAAGTTGGCCAATTTTATGTGCTGCTATTTCAAAAGTTTCTTGACTATTCAGACTTTGGCGAATTTTTTCGCTAATTTGCTTTAATAACAAAGTCTTTTCGTACTGTTGCCGCAAAGCTAATTCTGCTTCTTTTTGAGCTTGGATAGCTGTCTGAGCCTCTTTCTTGGCCTTGAGAATTTCGTCTTCATACTGGATACGTTGATAGATGGGTATGAAAATGCAGTTATTAACAAAATTACCTGAGTTCTCTAGACGTACAGCATTAGCAAGTATAGGTATATTTCTTCTCTGCTTTGACCTTAATGAAAAGTATATTTCCTCTGCCTTGTCGTGCATTTTCAACAAGGGGAAAAAATGGGTTTGGTAAAAAATACGACTGGCCATTGGTAGGATAATTTCGATTTTGTGTCCCCATAGTTCATCGGATTCATATCCAAGTAGTGCCAGTAATGTGGCGTTAATCATTATGATAGTGCCATCGTCAGTAAAAGAGAGGAAGCCACAGGGTGCAGTATTGAGTAGCTCGTCTATCTGGTGACTCATGTTGGAAATGCGACAAGGTTAATTTATCGAAATAATAGGGTATAAATCGCGGTTACAAAAACTGCCTCCTCCCTCTTACTTTGGTTAAGCTGCTGTTAAATACTCCTGAATCAGATTAATGGTTTCTCCGGGATGGCTAATATGTGGGCAATGTCCGGTAGCTTTCATTATTTTTAGCGTACTTTGAGATAGATGACGGTGCAGGTAATCTCCTACTTCAGTAGGTGCGATCGCATCCTCTGCACATTGTAAAATGAGTGAAGGTATTGTTACCTTAACTAAATCGTGACGATTATCAGAAAAAAAAGTTACCTTAGCAAATCTACTGGCAATCACAGGATCAGTAGAACAAAAACTAGCTGCCAATTCTTGAGTTAATTCTGGTTGATCTTCATTTTTCATCACCATAGGAGCTAAAAAGCTGGCCCAACCAATGTAATTTTTGTCCATAATATCCAGTAAATCCTCAATATCTTGGCGTTCAAACCCGCCCACATAATCAGGAGGATGATTAATGTAGCAAGGTGAAGGACTCACAAGAATCAGCCGGTTAAAAAGATGAGGAATTTGGATAGAAGATAGAATACCAATTAACTTTTTTTGAAGGTGTGATGATTCGCCACTCATATTCAAAGGAAGACATGGTTGCGAGACTAGCATTGAGAGCTTGCTCATAACCAGCACAATCGTCAGGATGAAACTGTTCAAAGAACAAAGAAGGATTTTTTAACAGCCTCTCAACAGTAATTTCATAAATATCTTCAAAGGCACGACTCATATATTCATAATACCAAGAACCATCTAATTGTCTAATCGTAATATAAATAACTCCTGGTGAAGATGTAGAAATAGATTTGAATTTTTTTTCACTTTCTAGTAATGCTAATTCTGCCTGTTTACGTTGACTAATATCCGTAACTCGCACTAAATCAATGACTTGATCAGCTATATTAATCCTTTTTATAGCTAGATTTCCCCAAAAATGATTACCTTGTTGAGTAATGTATTCTACTTCTCGACTCGAAAAGCCTAACTTAGCTATATCTTCAATAATCATAGCCAGTTCATCATCACTAAATCGCTGTTTTTGGAAATTCTGACCATTTTTACCAATCAGTTCTTCTTTACTGGCAAATTCAAACATTTCCACCGCCCGATGATTACAATCAAGAATTACCGGGTTAGGAACATCAACAAGAAAAATAGCATCGGTAGATTCATTATAAATAGCTTCTCTTAAATCTCGACTTTTTCTGAGTTCTAACTCAGCTTGTTTTCGTTCAGTAATATCTTGGGATGTTCCTAAAGTTTGCTTAACCCTACCATCAGGGGTTCTAGTAAAGACTGTATCTCGACTATAAAGCCAACGCCATTGACCTTGTGCATCTTTAAGGCGATACTCTACTTCAATCAACTCATTATCTTGTAGATTCTCAGATTTTTGTATTGCTTCATAGACCATATTTAGATCATCAGGATGACAGATCATAGAAAACAAATTAGCTCCCATTTCTTCCACTTCTGTACCAGAATATCCTAATATTTCGGAAACAGAACGATTAACGTAGACATTACGTTGTTCGATATGGTCGTAAATATAGAGTAAATTAGGTGTGAGATATGTAATCTGTTCAATAAAGTGCTGACTAGCTCGAAGTTTAGTTTCAATTTCTTGGCGTAATTGCAGTTCATGGTAGAGTTGACTAACATCTTTCATTACCCCAATTAGACATTTTTCTCCATCTAACCATTCTACTCTGGCTGACATGAGAACGGTTTTAGTTCCTCCAGAAACAATATTAACTACTACCTTACAATTGATGATTCTACCTTCATTGACTAAGGTATCTTTACAGTATTGCCTATCGGCTAGATCTGCCCAAAAATTTAATTCCATACAAGTTTTACCGACAATATTTTCGGGAATATCCCCCAAAAATTCGCAGAAACTTTGATTCACATTTAATAATTTTCCATCCTCTAAGGTAGAAATCCAAACTGGGTTCGGAGTGGTATCAAAAATAGTGGTAAATTTAGTTTCTGATTCCCTCAGAGCTAGTTCAGCAGATTTGCGTTGGGTAATATCTAATATGACTGCTGTAGCATAATAACAACCAATTCTTTGATCCCAACGAATATTGATAGTATTAGCAACCCAACGAATGCTACCATTTTGATGGCGAATGCGGTATTCTATGGTGGTACATAAATTTTCTGTCAGCAAATTACTGAGAATGGGTAGGAGTACGGTTTGCCGATCCTCTGGTAAAATTGAGGATAGGAAGAGGGATGGATCGGCGGTAATTTCTGCACTTGTATAACCACAAATTGCCTCCACACCTAAAGAACAATATTCATATTCCCAACAATCTAAAGTATAGAGTCGCACACCGGAAATGAAGGCTGGAGCATGATCTAAAATTAATCTCAGTCTCAATTCAGAAGTTTGTAGGGCTAATTCTATTTGTTCCCGTAAACGCAATTCTGTATAGAGATCGCTAATATCTTTGACAACCAAGAAAATAAATGTTCCTCCCTCTAGTTGAATTAATTCTGAAGATAATAATCCAGGTTTAATTTCTCCTGATTTAGTTCGCAAATGCAATTCATAATTACGGATAGTCTCTTGATTTTGTAATAAGTTATAAATTTCTTCTTGCTGTTGAGGATTAACAAACAAATTCAATTCATCTATACTATGACCAATTACTTCTTCAGAAGAATAGCCAGTAACAGATAAAAATTGATCATTAACTACTAAATGCTTACCATCTGTAATATTGATAATACTAATGAGATCGGGAGTATTACGAAATATTTTTGCAAATTTCTCTTCTGATTCGTGTAAGGCTTTTTGTAATTGGGCAAACATCTGATTAAAAGATGTGGCTAAAATCTTTAGTTCTACAATGGGAATATTTTCTGATAAAGATTCTTGCCATTGTCCTTTGGCCATAGCTTGACTAGCTTGACTCAACCGTAAAATGGGTTTAGCTATCCAAGAAGCGGTAAAGCTCCCGGTGATTATGGCCACTATGAATGCCAAACAACAAATGACTATGGTTCTGTGGATATTAGTATTAATTACTGACATGAATTCTGATTCATGAATGACTGTGACTATCAGCCAATCTAAACCGTATTTATCGCGGTAGGGTGTAACTTTAATGAAGGGTTTTTCTGGTGAAGAGATGCGGAAATTTTTCGGCTGAGAAATGGCGTTTAAGTTGCCAAACCGATAGATAATATTTTGGGTAACATCGCGGATGAGAGGTTCAGGACTGTGGAGTGCTGGTATTCTTCTAGCTTTGATATTACCTTCAGAACTAGCTACAATTAACCCTGAGCGCTCAATAATAAAAATATGAGTGGAAGTAATACCATAAAGGTGTTTGAGAAATTCAGTAATGGGATGAAGTTGGAGCTTAACACCTAATACACCCTGTAATTTTTGCTGTTGGTCATAGACTGGAGTGGTGGCGGAAATGCTATCATGAGGTGAATCTTCCCATGTATCAATAGAACTCCAGATCGGTTGACTAGCTTTGACTGTATCTAAATACCAGTCTTTACTATTTATTGGCACTGTTTTATTCGTCTTGATTAATTGGAGACGATTACCTTGATTATCTACCAGGTAAAATGACATTTCCTTGGGTTTAGATGGGGAAGTTTCGGCAATTTCTAACTGATTATTAACTCCATAACCAGCACCAATAAATCCTCCCTGTTGACTAGTAAAATTAACAGATGCAACATTGAAAGATAATACCTGACGGGAGAAATATTTGCCTAAATTGTTAAAGTTATTTAAGTCTAAGATGCCTGATTCAAAAGCATCTAAATTTGTACGGTTAATTTTTTGGGCTGTATCTAAATAATTATCTAAATGTTGATCAATGCGATCGCTAACTTCTGTCATCAACTGATCGGCTAACTGCTGTATAGTCTTCTCACTGGTATGGAAGGACAAATAACCCACCAGTGTCACTAATCCCAGGATTTGTAAAACAAACGGTACTATCAATAGAGTTTTGAGTGGTACTTTATTGAACCACTTGAGATAGAAATAATTCATGTTCTCCACGATAGGATGTGAGGTCTAGCAGTCTCGTAGTCTATTGGATTCAGTAGAAATTGTTATTATGACAAAGGAAGAAGGAACACAAAGATATAAATTCTTTATTTTAACTCTATATTTGATGATTACATCTCAATTTGAGACATATTTTTGAATATACCAGGAGGTAGGAGGCAAAACACCCTTGCTAATTGGGGTTTTGGTTGTCCAGTTTGTACCTCACGGATGTGCAATTTGCTGTATTTATAGAATTATTATTACAGGGAAAAGATATGGCCTTTATCCTCTCTCTGTTGTTGAGAGAGGTGTTGTGTTTAGTGAATTAAAAATTTAGCTGCTGTTTGTACGTCCTTGTCACCTCTACCAGAACAGTTAATCACAATCCGAGGACTGCCAGTAAGCTGGGGACATAAAGTTTCTAAATAGGCGATCGCATGAGATGTTTCCAAAGCAGGTATAATTCCCTCTAGTCTGGATAACCGTTGAAATGCCTCTAAGGCTTCTGCATCGGTAACACTGTAATATTCAGCCCGTCCAATATCCTTCATATAGCTGTGTTCTGGACCCACACCAGGATAGTCTAAACCTGCACTAATTGAATGGGGTTCAATTACTTGACCGTCATTATCCTGTAATAAATAACTCATTGCCCCATGTAAAACACCGACTTCTCCTTTTGTGAGAGTGGCTGCGTGTTTGCCAGTATTAACACCTTCACCAGCAGCTTCAATACCAATTAACCGGACAGAAGGTTCTTTCACAAACTCGTGAAATAGTCCCATCGCATTAGAACCACCACCCACACAAGCCATGAGGATCTCCGGTAAACCGCCCCATTTTTCCAAAGCTTGGGCGCGGGTTTCTTCCCCTATCACCGCATGAAAATCACGTACCATCATTGGGTAAGGATGGGGTCCAGCGACAGAACCCAGAATGTAATGGGTGGTTTCTACATTCGTTACCCAGTCCCGAATGGCTTCAGAAGTGGCATCTTTGAGAGTTCCAGTACCAGCAGCCACACCACGAACTTCCGCCCCCATCAGCCGCATCCTGAAGACGTTTAAAGATTGGCGTTCCATATCGTGAACACCCATGTAAATAATACATTGCAAACCAAAGCGAGCGCAAACCGTCGCCGTAGCTACACCATGTTGTCCCGCACCGGTTTCAGCAATGATCCGCTTTTTACCCATGCGTTTAGCCAATAATACCTGACCGAGAGCATTATTAATTTTATGTGCGCCCGTATGATTTAAATCTTCCCGCTTTAAGTAAATTTGCGCTCCTGTACCATCGGGGCGGGCATAATGATCAGTGAGACGTTCAGCAAAATATAAAGGTGTAGCACGTCCTACATAATCCCGTAGTAAACCTTGTAATTCAGCTTGGAAACTAGGATCATGACGATATTGCTGATAAGCTGTTTCTAATTCAGCTAATGCCGGCATTAAAGTTTCAGGAACGTATTTACCACCAAAGCGGCCAAAACGTCCCAAGCTATCGGGAACTGAAGCAGTGGGTGAGAAGTTGGGAGAAAGAGGTGTAGTTGTCACAGATAGGATCAAATTTAGATAACAAAGTTAATTTTATAACAGAAGGCAAGAGGCAAGAGACAGCACCCTAAACTTGATTAACGGTGTCTTAGCGTTAGCGTAACACACCGTAGCTATCTTTTATCACTTCTCTCTGCGTCCTCTGTACCTCTGTGGTTCGTTGAAAAAAAGACTTTCCATCTATGATAAACCATAGGATTATATGCAGGTGACAAACTGCTTAAAGTGCGAATTTCCTAACCATTAAACATATCAGGCGATCGTAATCTTTTCGTGACACTATAGAGTTTAGCCATTGAATACTCACAGCTTGTACCTAACTTGAATAGGAATTACTAAGTAAATTGGCTTGAAAAAATCAAGATATGTTACAAAACGTAAAATTCCTCAAAGTCTTTTCCCTCTTACCCCTTGCCTATTGCCCCTTACCTCTTCTCTTTTGCCTCTTGCCTCTTGCCTGAACAATAAATTTCAACGCCTACCGACTTATATGAATGCAGTTTTTGGACAACTTATAGAAGAATTTCTGCCTCAATGTCATTTTTTAGAATTAAATTTTAGTTCCTCGAATCAACAAAATCCACAATACTGGCACAATAAGCGATTATTTGCTTATTTTATCGCTGATTATGTTTGTAACCTACTCGATATTGATCAAAATCATACCCCAGGAAAACAGCAAATTCAAGAAATTAAAAACTTTCCCTGAATTCTTACATATTTTGATATTTTCATCTAATTAAGATTACAAAAATGTCAGATCTCCCAATTCAAAAAGAATCTCTTCCTATTTGTGTGCAAGTATGTCAACATCGTACTTGTAGAAAACAAGGTGCAAAGGAAGTTTTAGACGCTTTACAAGCTTTTCCTATACCTAATGTCACAGTTACAGCTAGTGGCTGTTTAGGTCAATGTGGTAATGGGCCAATGGTGCTAGTTTTACCAGAGATGGTTTGGTATTGTCGGGTTTTACCCCAAGAAATACCTCGACTAGTAGAACAACATTTATTAGATGGTCAAAGAGTCAAAAAAATGCTGTATTATCGGTTTCATCCCCACGGGTAAAACTAACTGAAAATATATTAACTCTGTAATTTGGTGCAAAAACAGTGAGGGAATAAATGGATATTCAGCATTTACGTCAATCCTTAAAAATCAAGTGGCTAAATTATTACGAACAAAATCGCGCTTGGCTTGTAAAAATGCGAATTTGGAAAGATTATGATGGTGTCCGCAGACCTTCTTCTGGTTACATTTTAGCTACTTTATCTGTTTTAGAACCAGAGTTTAAAAAAATTCTGCCGTTCATTTTAGATTTAAATAATAATCCTGACCAAATAATTACAGCTTTATGTTTACACTTTAATCCTGAACAGGAGTTAAATTTATTAAAATCCCAGGAGTCTATAGGTAAAAACGAGATTCTTAGTACCTCTCCTATGCAGATACCCTTGACAGATTCCTCTAAAGCTAAACAACGTCAACAGGTATTATTGAAAATGAATACAAATGTTGCAGTGGTGGCAGTAGGTACATTAAACTATCACCCTTCTTTAAGTAAAGTCCCTACTGTAGTGCAAAGGGAACAAATAAACAACCATCCTCACTCATTACCAAGCAATCCTAATATTACAAATGCCACTTCCCCTGTTTCATCTCCTCTTGGTAGTTCTTTTCCCGCTTGGATGGATGAATTATGTTTAGGTAAAGGTAAGGGACTAATTGAATAAGATTAAAGTGCGCCTTGCTAGAATCGAACTAGCCTGAAGACGAATTATGAGTTCGTTGCCTCCCCAATCGGCCAAAGGCGCGTTTTCACTAGGAATTTAACCCCGTGTCTGCCGTTTAGTCATTAGTTTATAATTTGACTATAACAACAGTACATCATTTTACCATAATTTGGCAACCTGCTATATAGAATCTAGAAAAAACTAGACTTTACTTTCTACTTCAATGGGGGCATGGGAACAAGGTGTACATACAAGTTCTATCTGTCTTCGTTTTGTGCCAATTTCGCCCCCTAAATCCTCTGCCCCAGTGACCCCCAACTTTAGGGGTAAACTTTGAAATTCTTGTTCCCCCAGAATTGAGGGTTATGGGGCAGTTCAGTGAGGGTTTGGTTAAATTCGATTACTTGGGTGTACACAGTAGGGACTACAGGGGGCTATTGTTTTGTGCATCTTCATAAAGAATTGGTATAACGGGGAATTTTGCCAGTCCTAGCAACGCCAAATTGAAAAATCCCTAGTAGCATATATAGTAACTAAATCTCAATTCCTATTTTCACTGTGTAATCATTAGAGTCGAATGAAAACTAATACCACCGTACTATTAACTTTGATTTTGTTAACCCTAATGTTGGGAGCAGGTTCTGCTAGCGGTTTTTTAGGATTTACCTTGGGAAGTATGGCACTTAAAGGGGTCACTACACCTGATGGTCGTCCTGTAACGAAACTCAAAAGTAATAAAGGTAATAATCCAGAACAAGAAGGCGCTACTTTTCTTAAAGAAGAAGATATTCTTAAAGCAGTTAAGGCCAGAATCAAGAATAACAATCAGAATAATAAAGCAGAAAAGTTAGACGAGGACGAAGATATTAAAGTTAACAAGCCACAACCCAAGGACACCCCTGAAGCGGCAGAAGAAACTGCTCAACCAGGTTTTCCCGTGGTCGCTGAAAGTGAAGGCGTAATTATGTCTGTAAAATCTGTACGCTATTCCGGCGGTGATTTATTGCTAAGAGTAAATATGCAGAACAAAAGTGGTGATTCTGTTAGGTTTCTCTATAGCTTTTTAGATATTACTGACGATAAAGGCAGGACTTTAAGTGCCATTACAGAAGGCTTACCCGCAGAACTGCCTAGCAACAGTAGCGAATTTAAGGGTACAATTAGTATTCCTACTGCCTTGCTTGATGATGTGAAACAGATATCTCTATCTTTGACGGATTACCCGACTCAAAAACTCAAGTTACAATTGTCGGATATTCCTGTAGAGAAAACAAATTAACTTTCAATTTCTGATTTGGGAATGATCTTTTTTAGACTTCAGTAGGACTTAAGCATTTTAAAGAAACCGAGGGGTTTGAGATTGCTTCCTTACGTCGCAATGACAGTATTTGAAGTAGGTTTTGCGTAAGTCCAGTTCAGTTTAAATAGCAAAAACTTCTACCTTTTTCCAACGGGTAAATTCTAGACTTCTTAGACAGTGAGTGCTTTTTCTACCTTAAGTTTGACAGATATAGGGCTGCGGTTATTTAGCGTGCTAGTGCTGATTGCTATCAATGCCTTTTTTGTGACGGCAGAGTTTTCCATGGTGACAGTGCGACGTACTCGTATTCAACAGTTAGTACAAACTGGGGATCTAGGAGCGATCGCTGTCGAAACATTACAAAAAAGTATTGATAGACTTCTCTCCACCGCCCAATTAGGTATTACCCTTTCTAGTTTGGCACTAGGTTGGATCGGAGAAGGTACAATAGCCGTCTTAGTAGAACAATGGTTTCAGTCCTGGCCTTTATCTTTGAGACTGAATTATTTATTAGCTCATTCTATATCAGTCCCCATTGCCTTTTTTGCCATTGCTTATCTGCAAATTGTTTTAGGAGAATTATGTCCTAAATCAGTAGCAATGTTCTATTCCGAAAAATTAGCAAGATTTTTAGCCCCATCAGTCAAAGCAATTGTCCGTTTTTTCAGTCCTTTTATTTGGATATTGAATCAATCCAACTATTGGTTATTAAGATTATTTAGAATTGAATATACAGGTCAGAGTTGGCGGCCACCAGTTACACCAGAGGAATTACAATTAATTATCTCCACCGAAAGAGAATCTACAGGTTTAGAACATGCAGAACGGGAACTGTTAAATAATGTCTTTGAATTTGGAGATATCACTGCTGAAGATATCATGATTCCTCGCACTAGCATCATTTCCCTACCCATTAACGCCACATTTCACACATTACTTAAAGAAATTACATCCACCGGTCACTCCCGTTATCCAATCATTGGGGAATCCTTAGATGACATTCGCGGTATAGTTTACTTCCAAGATTTAGCTTCACCTTTAGTATTAGGAAAAATCACCCCAGAAACAGAAATTCAAACCTGGATGCGTCAACCCCGATTTGTTCCAGAACAGACTCTTTTGAGTGAACTTTTGCCAATGATGCAGCAAGAAAAACCAGCAATGGTAATAGTAGTTAATGAATTTGGTGGCACAGAAGGATTAGTAACTATTCAAGATATTATTGCTGAGATTATTGGTAATGCTGGCGAGGCTAATAGTCATGATGAATTGTTAATTCAAATGTTAGATCAACAAACATTTTTAGTACAAGCCCAAATTTATTTAGAAGAAGTTAATCAAGTTTTACATCTGCATTTACCTTTAATGAGAGAATATCAAACCTTGGGCGGATTTTTACTTTATCAGTGGCAGAAAATACCCAGTAAAGGGGAAATCTTCAATTATAAAAATCTAGAATTTACGATTATCTCAATTGTCGGTCCACGACTTCACCAAATCCAAATTAAAGTTTTAGATTCTTAGAAGGTGTTTGAAAATTTTATAGCAAACGCTACGCTATTACAGAATATAAATTACTTTTATATAAACACAAGTATCTGTATTTAACAATTAAAGACCCAAGATTTTATCTATTTACTAGCAATTAACCACATCTTACCTACAAATGCTTGATCCTCAGATCAATGAATCTAACGCATTAACTTGCAAGGTGCTATAAGTAGGAGGTTGTACCAAAAAGTCTTTCCGTAGAGGCAAGCAAAAGGCAAGAGGCAATAGTTTGGGCTATCTTTAACAACCAATTTTTTCCTTTTATCAGACCCAAAATCCACGCTTTTAGGAGTATCTTCCTCACAAACCTTGCATCTACTTTCTTTTCTACAGCCTCAAAGCTTTGATTTATCTAGGTTTCACATTTATTCAGCAAGCCATAAGTAGGGTATATTGTAGGGTTTGCTGAAAAAGTCGAAAAAAACTTTGAGGAGAATTGAGTAGGTAGTCAAGCATAAATAAAGATAAGATTTTGTTGTGTAAACTTCACTAAATAATCAAGTTCACTAATCAAATCAGGTAAAAAAGACGTAATTTTGAAAAATGGACATAAAAATCCCCAAAAAAGCCGTGATAATAGGGTAGAAAGATTCATGA
>JBJTUF010000289.1:0-7387 GCA_046080565.1 Cuspidothrix sp.
TTTAGGTGTATTTTGTAGAATTCAGGTAACATTATCAATAGATAGTCCTTATTGAGAATAGTGGGGCTATCTTTTTTTACCATAAATCGGTACAATTTTCACCTGATAAGCTGTTTAGGTTATTTCGTCATCCCCTCAGACATTTTGTTAAAATTCGTAAGTCCTATATGAATACCAAATTTAAGTATATTGATGATAGAGGTCAGACAAAAGCCTGACCTAACTACTTACTGGTTAAACGCAAAGAGCTAAAATTTTCTCAACAACTTGGGGATTAATATCTTTATTTTCTCCTAAAGCTGTCATGCCATGCTTTTCTAAATTATTGATCACGGAGGGAATCGTTTCTACTCCTACACCATAATCAGCTAGACGAGTAGGAACACCGACTGATTCAAAGAAATTACGAGTTTTAGAAATTGCCATATCTACTCGTTCTGATTCTGAACCTTCAACAATATCCCACACTCTATCTGCATATTGTAGAAGTTTTTGCCATTTGCGATCGCGTCTAATTGTTAATGTACTAGGTAACACAATTGCCAAAGTTTGAGCATGATCTAAACCATGCAAAGCTGTCAACTCATGGCCAATCATGTGAGTAGTCCAATCTTGGGGAACACCAGCAGCAATTAAGCCATTTAATGCCAATGTTGCTGACCAAACTAAATTCGCTCTTGTATCATAATCGGTAGGATTTGCCAAAGTTTTTGGACCCTCTTCAATCAGAGTTTTTAAAATAGATTCAGCCATACGATCTTGTAATGGTGCATTGACTGGATAGGTTAAATACTGTTCCATCACATGAGTAAAAGCATCAACTATTCCATTACCAATTTGTCTGGGTGGAAGGGAAAAAGTTGTTTCTGGGTCAAGAACAGAAAATTTTGGAAATACAAAAGGACTGGAAAAATATAACTTCTCTTGAGTTTCCCACTTGGTAATAACCGCGTTTGTATTCATTTCTGAACCTGTTGCGGGTAAAGTTAAAACCACCCCCAAAGGTAAAGCAGAAGTTACTGCTGCACCTTTTGCGACAATATCCCAAGGATCACCCACAAAATTCACAGCAGCAGCGATAAATTTAGTCCCGTCAGCAACCGAACCACCACCCACAGCTAAGAGAAAATCAATCCCTTCTTTGCGTATCAATTCCACTGCTTTCATCAAAGTTTCTAGGTGGGGGTTGGCTTCAATTCCACCAAATTCAAATACATTCCGTCCAGCTAATGCTGATTTTACTTGATCGTAAACGCCATTGGCTTTAATACTACCACACCCGTAGGTAATCAGAATTTTGGCATCTGGGGGAATTTCTGCGCCAATGTTGGCAATTTGACCTTTACCAAACAGGATTTTAACAGGATTGTAAAAAACAAAGTTTTCCATGATTATTTACACAAAGTAATTAGATTTCACTTTGAGTATTGTAATCATTTTCTTGATTTCTGTGCCTGCGTCTACAGAAGACTATCTAATCTAAATAAATAAACTACCCACCACACAATTAAAACCAGGTAATAAAGGGGATATCAACTCATCATTAGCAAACAGAGTTTCTACTAATACCAAATTTGCCCTTTCTCTTCGATAAACTTCTAGTTGTTGTAACCGCCAATTTATGATCCAATATTCTTGTACACCTCTAGAAGCATAAAGTTTTAATTTCACTTCTTTATCCCGGCGTTCATTTTCCACACCAGCAGAAAGCACTTCAATTACTAATTCTGGCGCACCTGTTAAATGTCCATCATCATCTAATAAAGTTGCTAATCTTTCATTACTTGCCCAAACTACATCAGGAATGACGTTATCAGCATCTGTAAAAATAATACCAGGAGCAGTAGCAACCTCTCCTAAACCTGTTGATAATGACCAAGTATCGAGTACATTAGCAATTCTAGTACCAGCTTTTTGATGTTTCCAATGAGGCGCTTTTGTCAGAAATAATTCTCCATTAATTATCTCATAACGGTTGCCGTTATCCGGTAATAATTCTAAGTCTGTTGTTGTCCAGCGTACTCCCTCATATATTTGACTCATACAGTCTCCTGTAGGGTAATATGAATATTCTACTTATTTACCTGGACTTACGTAAAATCTACTTCAAATACTGTCATTGCGACGAAAGGAAGCAATCTCAAACCCTTAGATTTCGTTAAAATGCGTAAGTCCTATTTACTACTGGAATGGGATAAAATCACAACAGTCTTAGATTTATCCATAATTCAAGCTTGTTGTACATCATCACCATCAATAGCAGATTTATTAAGTTCACCATTGCGCCAACTATCAGCGATATCTTTAATAAAACTAGCTAAAGGAATTGCTACTAACAAACCCAAAACACCTCCTAATTTTGCCCCTATTAATAAAGAAATTACTACCCATACAGGATTTAAACCTGTTAAATTTCCTAAAATCCTTGGGGCAACAATGTTAGAATTAATTTGGTCAATAGAGACACTTATAATTGCTACTTCTATTCCTAAACCAAAATCTTTTAGAGATACTAATAAGCTGACAATGCCAATGCCAATTCCCGTACCAAAGGGAAATAGAGAAAAGAAACCTATTCCTAAACCAAACAGTAATGATAAAGGTACTCTTAGGGCTAAAAATGCTAAGGTTATCGCTAAGGCTAAAATAGCGCCTAATGTGGCTTGACCAATAAAATAGTTATTAAAATCTTCTCTTAGCAAGTCTCTAACTTTTTTCGCCATATTTTTCGGAAACCAAAGATAAATTCCATCCCATAAACCTTCACCATTTAACACTAAATAAATTGTTAGGACTATGGTAATTAATACATTTAATAAGTTGCCAATGGTATCTAAAGCAAAACCGAGAATTTTACCTGTAAAAGACTGCAATTGACTAGATATTTTTCCTAATATTTCACTAGCTAATCCACTTAAATTTATTGGTAATTGCTGTGTAGAAGCCCAATTCTGTAAAGCTTCTATTTGTTGAGTTCCTGATTCAATCCAATAGGGTAAAAGATTCGCTAATTCATTCAATTGTTCAAGAATCAATGGTACTAAAATGACAACAACAGCGCCTAAAATGATCACAGATAATAGTAAAACTACAAGAATCGCTAAATTGCGAGTTACGCCGCGTTTTTGTAAAATTTGAATAGGATAATCCAAAATAAAAGCTAAAAGAATGGCGACAGAAACAACACTAACTAAAGGTTGAAAATAGTTAATTAATTGAATTAATAACCACCCATTGAGAATAATAATTGGAAAAGCTAATCCTATATTTAACCATTTGGGTAAGTTTGGTAGATACTTGACTGGTTGCATGGAATTTATGAATAATTTAATTGAACAAAATCTCTAGTCATGTTTAGACGCTTTCTAGACTTTTGATAAAATCTAACATTATTTTCTGGGGTAAAGGTGCTAAAGGTCTAACTTCTCCAGCTTTTGCTGAATAACATTCACCTCTTTGAATATCTTCTGCTGTTAACAAATCTAAATCCCAACCTTCAGCAAGAATGAGTTCATTCACTGGGACTAATAATGGGGCTTTAAAGGCGTAACGAATAGCTGTTTTGTCTTGATAAATACCAAATTGGCTAAAATCAGTTAATTCATAGCCAATTTCTTCTTTTATTTCTCGCTGAACTGCTATTTCTGGGCTTTCTCCTGGTTCGATATGTCCACCAAATAAAGCCCAACAACCAGGAGCAATAATGTTAGGAATATTATCTCGTAATTGCATCAAAAATTTATTATTTTGATAGAGAATTGCTACAGCTACATCAACTATTTGATTATTCATAGTTTACTTTTCTTCTAAATAAATTTCCCCGTATTCTTGGCCAGCTAAAGGAATACTTTGATATTGGACATTGCCTTTTAAGACTACTTGTTCTCCAATTTGAAAATTACGTTGATTTGTAATAACCCAGATTTTCCCAGTCGAGTCATTAATTTGATAGGCTTTTTGCTTAACTAAGGGAGCAGTTTTTTCTACTTTCCCTTGAATATAAACTGTAGTATCTTTATTTTTCGGGGTAATTTTTTGAATCGGTGTCACATTAGTACCAATAGTCAAATTTTGCAGATTGATACCAGATTTTCCTTCCTGTCCACAAGCATAGAGTCCGGTTATGAGGATACAAGATAATCCTACCGTAAAAATTTTTCTTTGCTGCATAAAAGCTATGCACATAATTTTCCAGCATCTTTATAATATTAAAGCTCTCCAGTTTAAGCAACCAGAGAGCTAAAATTTTGTAGTTTACCGCAACGCCGTTTTACCTAAGTTTATGACCTGGGAAAACCAGGTGGGAACTGAGGTTTCTCATTTAAAGTTTCCGAGTACAAGCTCGGTATACTGCCATGAGAATTGTTTAGCTCCCTTGTTGTTAAAGACATAGATCAAAAAACTTGATGGCAGTCACCAATCATCGTAGTAGAACTAACTCATTATAGCCTTGAAAAATAATTTGTGTAGTTATTCTGGAAAACTTTCGCAAATTTTTTCTGGGGGATACCAGATAGATTCAATTTGGTGTATAATGTGTTTTGCTACATTACGGTTATCTTCGTCTAATAAAACTGTGATATGTCCTAGTTTACGTCCTGGACGAGATTCTGTTTTACCGTACCAGTGAACATTAGCTTGGGGAATATCTGCCAGTTGTTGACATTGTTTTGAGTAGTCGCTTTGGCTGATTTCATATCCTAATAAATTGACCATTACAGCAGTATGGCAATTTAATGCAGTATTTGTTAAGGGTAAACCACACACGGCTCGCAGATGTTGTTCAAATTGGGAAGTTGCACAAGCATCAAGGGAAAAATGTCCAGAGTTGTGGGTGCGCGGAGCGATTTCATTAACTAGGATTCTACCATCGGCTTTAAGAAATAGTTCGATGCCTAAGATACCTACATATTGGAGACTATTTAATAGTTTATGGGCGATCGCTTCAATTTCTAAATTTTGTTCTTGACTAATTTTCGCTGGCACAATTACCCATCTACAAACCTGATTTTCTTGGAAAGTTTCTACCGTTGGATAGATGACAATTTCTCCATTAACAGAACGTGCCGCAATGATAGCGAGTTCTCTTTGAAAAGGTACAAATTCTTCTACTAAAAACTGGGTCTGACTTTGATTAATTATTTTTGATAAAGTCCCAATATCTCTAATAATAAAAGTTCCTTGCCCATCATATCCATGTCTTCGGGCTTTGAGAACCAAGGGAAAATCAAAATTAGCAATTTGGGATTCTATCTCTTGTTCTCTAGATAATGCCAAAAACTTAGGAATTGGTAAACCTAAATCGTGAAAATAGCAACGTTGTTCATATTTATCTAAAATGGGTACTAAAGCTGATAATGGAGGACGAAAACAAACACCCTCTTTTTCTAATAGTGATAAAGCTGCAAGGTTAACAAACTCGTTTTCAAAGGTAATAAGATCGCACTTTTTCGCTAAAATTTCCGTAGCGGCAGCATCATTAATTGGTGCAAAAATGCTATCTTGGGCAATAGATACAGCCGGATCATTTTGGCTAGGAGTTTGGACTATTAATTTAACTCCCAGCTTATTTGCTGCATCAGCCATCATCCAGGCCAGTTGTCCGCCACCAATTATACCAAGTTTTATTGACATCCTAGAGACTCACGAGTTTCTACACCAGTTTTAGGATTAAGACCACTGGCTTTTTGACATAGCTCTCTAACCTGTGCTTGATCGAGAATTGCACCTGTAAAATCCGCACCTGTGATGTTAACATCTTTAAATATAGTACGGAATAAAATTGCTTCTACTAAAACAGCATCAGTTAAATTAGCGCCTGTTAATTTTACCTCATTCATCAAAGCATTGGTTAAATCTGCCCCTTGCAAATTTGCTTGTGTCATTACTGAAGCACTTAAAACTGCTCCCCGTAAATCAGCTTTACTAAAGTTAACCAGTTCTAAATTAGCATTAGAAAATTCTGCTGCTTGTAAGCTTTGTCCAGAAAAGTCTTGTCTTGTTAATTCTGCATTACTATAGGATAAAGGATGAGTCCAGTCTGCTAATGCTGGCTGTGCCACAAACCAAAGCATAATTCCTAAAATCCATCCTAAGCTTTTTTGCCAAAACATATTTTTTTATTCCAGTTATTGTTCCTAGAAATATCTTAAAACCTTTTTCGTTAAAATAGCGTATCGTAAAATTAGGGTTAAAACTATAAACGAGCAAAAAATGTATGTCTAATTATCAAAAATTGTTAGAGCAAGCTAAAAATTTGACTCCTGAAGAACAACTTAAATTAGTTGAGGATTTATCTATCTTAATTCGTCAACAATTGACAATCAAATCAAAACCAAAGCATAATATATTAGAATTGCGTGGTTTAGGTAAAGAAATTTGGGGGAATATTGACGCTCAGGAATATTTTAACCAGGGGCGTGATTCATGGAATGGTTAAATGAATTACAGGATAAAATTTCCTAAATGATATTTTAGTAAAACTTCACAGACTTGTTTAAATACACCCCTAAAACGGCGATCTCTTCTCTTGAAAAAATATTTTCATAAAAATAACATGGAAAGTAAGTATATGGGAATTGAAATTCGACAATTTCTTTATAGTTATAGCCAAACACTATTAACTAATTTAGTGTAGCCACGGTTTTCTATAAATTGTAAAAACTCCCTTTTATCGGTAGTTGGAAATTCCAATTGTATTTCGTCAGCTAATTTTTGCAAAACAGTATCACCTAAAGAATTAGAAAATTTACCATGCAATGCTTTTTCATACCAATTTAATAAATCTACTTCAGTAACAATACTTTGTATTTTAGATTTCCATCCCATTTGATTAAGCAAAGAAACAATTATTTTCTGTTCAGCAGCTTTACAAACGATAACAATGCGGTCAGCAGATACTGAAGAAACAATATTTTCTGCAAGTTCTTCAGTCAGAGAAAGATGCTTTATTTGTATAGCAAGCCCAAAATTAGCCCACATATCCAAACCTCTATCTGCGGCATTGGTTACACCCACACGATTAATTCTTGCTTTCAGTTTAACTGTAGTTTGTTCAGGTGTTAATTGAATAACGCTTTTAGCAAAATCTTCAAATTCTCTAAGAATATCTATTTGCTCAAAATTCATGCTAATTTCAATAGACACTTCAAGTGCTTCAACCAAAGCAGAGAATAAGGCATAAACTATTATTTCGTAAATTTTATCAATACTACGACGTAATCCTGGTTCACGCCAAAATGAGGCTAAAAATTCATTTAATTCAAAATTCGACTTATCATGTGTGATGCAATAATCTAAACCTGTAGACATTTGGCTAAAGCGTTGTAGAAATTTACGATAAATATAGGCTTCAACACCACCATTTGTATTTCTATTCTCCTTTCCT
>JBJTUF010000290.1:0-15864 GCA_046080565.1 Cuspidothrix sp.
TGTTGAGTCTTGTAGCAGTTGTCATTTTAACTTGTGAGTAAATCTACATAATAATTTCTACCTTATAGTTTTTCTTCCTAATTGCCAAAATTCCTCAATATTTTTTAAAATTTAAAGTCAATTATCTTTACCAATTTATAATTTCCGTATGATAACTGTTACTATTAGTGTAATATAATTAACATATATTTTATAAGCTTATAAATTTAATAAATTTTATTAATTTTTGGGGAAGATTTAAATATTATTACGCATTGACAAAAAAGATTATTTATGATTTTCCGCAAAATTACTGTCCTCTCGATTTTGGATTGACTGTATTCTCTAGCCTGATTGATTTATCAAACAGAATTCATAAGTCAGGATTCAGAATAGTCTATTGCATCCCTAAGCATACACAATCAATTTTGTCCGACTGGGGGATGAATAATTGGGTTTAACATCCCTCCTAAATTGAAAATAGTGAAAAAAGCTTAATATTTTTTATAACTTACGCATTTTAAGGAAATCTAGGGGTTTGAGATTGCTTTCTTAGGTGGCAATGACCGTATTTGAAGTAGATTTTGCGTAATTACAGTTTTTATATAGCATTTACCAATCTGGTGAAGTACAGAGTTTTTTACTCTTAGGGAACACAAAACAGTAAATAAATTTATGATCTACCTCATGAGGCTCAGAAAATCTATAGTATTTATCCCTAGGATCAATCAAAATTTTCTAAATTCATATAATGTTACATTCTTTCTGAAGGCTTGATATCATTCAATTAAGCAGAAAGTGAGAATTATTAAGCAGCAAGTTTGACAGCCTGTCGTTTGACTAATCTCTCGGAAACAAATGAGAATTAGAAAGGATGTTTGTACTGTTTCCTTAATTGTTGTAGAGAGAACACCAGATGAAAAAGATTATCTCAGTATTACTGTTAGGCATTGCTATGTCCACCTTTGGTTTCAGCAGTCCCGCTTTAGCCGCAGATGGAGCAGCCTTATTTAGTGCTAATTGCGCTGCGTGTCATGCTGGGGGTAAAAATTTAGTTAATGCTGCTAAAACTCTGAAAAAAGCAGACTTGGAAAAGTACGGTATGTACTCAGCTGAAGCTATTATTACTCAAATTACTAAGGGTAAAGGTGCGATGCCAGCTTTTGGTAAAAAGTTGAACCCAGGTGAAATCGAAACTCTTGCTGCTTATGTTCTAGAACAAGCTGATAAGGACTGGAAAAAGTAAGGTTATATCTAACTTAGTCAGTTACAATTAATTAAACCCTAAAAACCCTAAAACTTTTTAGGGTTTAATGCTAATGTAAAGAGTCTTGAGATAATTTTTTAGTCAGGAATTTATATCATATCCGGTGGAATACTTATCATATCTGTTCGGGTTGGTAATTGGGAAAAAATAATTATTACCCAAAAACTTATATCGTAAGTGATTGCCCGGACTTGATATTGTTTCTGATGTGAGAACTGAAGAGTTGACTAGAAATTTTGCTAACTAAATTGTACTATCAGCACCAAAGACGATTCTGACTACCCAAAATATCATTAAAGTGGCGATCGCTAACCAATCTCCTAACCTTAATTTTAACTCTTGCCATTTAACCTGATGTTCATTAGGACTGGTAAAACCTCTCACCGTCATAGCGTTTGCCATTTGTTCTGCCCGCAAGAGAAGATTTTCTAATAATCTTTCTATCACAACTAACCAAACTTTTGCACTTCCTTTTAATCCTAGCTTTTGCCAATTAATTGCTCTGGTCATCACAGAACGGACTAGGTTTTGAATTTCTTCGAGAACTAGGGGAATAAATCGCAAAGATAAGGTTAAGGTTAAAGTCAATTCTGTTACAGGAATATTAAGTTTGCGTAAAGGTTGCATTAAACTTTCCATTCCCGAAGTAATTTCTTCTGGTGCGGTGGTCAGTAAATATAAATTAGTGCTGTAGATTAATGTAAAAACTATTGTACTCAAACGAATTCCTAAATTTAAAGAACGACGAGTAACTCTCACAAATCCTTGATGAACTAGGACATAATTATATTTTTTATTACTATCTGCAATTTTTTGTGTAATTTTGGTATTCTTATCAGTAATTGGTTGAGTGAGGATTCTTTCATTGGCAGGTAAGCGGGACTGATAATCTATCCCTAAACCATCAGGAGTCACTGCCGTAATAATTAACACTAAAAATGATAGTATTAACAACCAACCCATTTGTTGTCGCCAGACTCTGAGGGGAATTTTGGCAAAAACGGTGAAAGTAATCAGCAGTAAGACTAGAAAAACTCGCCAATAATTATTAGCAACACTATAACTAATCACAAAACTCAATAACCAAATTAATTTCACTCGCGGATCGAGTTTATGTAACCAAGTTTGCGGTTCTTCTAGATAAAGTCCCAGGGGGAGCGATCGCAATAAATCCATTTTTTGTGGGTTGTCAGTTGTCAAATAAGTAGGGTGTGTTAGCGATAGCGTAACGCACCATTAATCAAATTTGTGGTGCGTTATGGCTTTGCCAAACACACCCTACAAATATTGAATGAATTATTACGTTTTCTATTTTACACGGGTAGCTCGATTCAAGTTACCAATTTCCATTTCTCGAACTTTCTTACTCCGCCAAAATAGCCGAATTGGTGTTCCTTGAAAACCTAAATGTTTACGGAATTGTCTTTCAATGTAGCGGCGATAATTTTCATTAAAACGAGCAGCATCATTGACAAATAAAGCAATAGAAGGTGGTTGAACACTCACTTGAGTACCATAGTAAATTCTACCTTGACGGCCGCCCCGTGATGTTGGTGGTGAATGCCAACTAACAGCATCTTCTAGAACTTCATTAATGACTGATGTACTAACACGACGTTTATGAGACTCAGCAGCTTGATTTACCAATTCTAAAATCTTTTCTACCCGTAATCCTGTCACCGCGCTCACAAAAATAGTATCTGCCCATTCGGTAAAATGCAAACGTGATTCTAAATCTTTTTCATAATCATAGATGGTGTAAGAATCTTTTTCAATAGCATCCCACTTGTTAACAACTACTACACAAGCGCGACCTTCTTCTAAAACCCGACCTGCTAGTTTTTGATCTTGTTCAGTTACGCCATCTATAGCGTCAATTACTAACAAAACCACATCAGCCCGACGAATAGCTTTAAAAGCACGGTTAATACTGAAAAATTCCGTTCCGTATTCTATATGTTTCTTTTTGCGAATCCCTGCGGTATCAATCAATCTGTAGGTTTGTCCATCTCTTTCAACTATAGTATCAATTGTATCTCTAGTTGTTCCTGAAATAGGACTGACAATAGCTCGATTTTCCCCAACAAAAGCATTTAGTAAACTGGATTTACCTACATTGGGTCTACCAATAATGGCGACCTTAATTTCAGTATCTTCCTCTGCTTCTGCTGTGTAGGGAATGTGATTAATTAACTCGTCTAAAATTTCCCCAGTGCCACTACCATGAATCGCAGAAATGGGGTAAGGTTCACCGAGTCCTAATTCCCAAAATTCCGATGCTTGAATGATCCCTTGATCGGGAGATTCACATTTATTCACGGCCAGTAATACCGGTACTGGTTGCTGACGTAACCATTCAGCTATTTCTTGATCTGCGGGTAAAAGGCCAGCCTGGCCATCTACGACAAAAATAGCAGCACAGGCTTCTGAAAGAGCCGTTAAAGCCTGTTGACGAATCAAAGGAAGAAATTCGGTGTCATCGTTAAAAACTAAGCCACCTGTATCTACTACCACAAATTCCCGATCATTCCAAAAAGCGGGGCGGTAAGTGCGATCGCGTGTAACCCCTGGTTCATCGTGAACTATAGCAGTTTGATCTCCGGCGAGACGATTTACAAAGGTGGATTTGCCCACGTTAGGGCGACCGATAATTGCTACAATTGGCAATGCCATAAATTCGATTTTTTTCGTGCTGAGTGTGTAGGTGTGCTGAGTTTTGTCCTACGTTCTTCACCCAGCACTGTTTGACGTAACTACTAATTATATCATGTTTACAGGTGACTGTTGACATAGTGAGTAGGGGTTTAGCACTGCTAAACCCCTACAAATCTATTATATAGAACTCCTATTTAATTTTTGAACGGAACTCGGTACACCTTTATATTATCGATTCCTCTTGCTTTCCTACGTAGGAAAATTCAGTAATCAAACCCGATTCCTATATAGGCTTTAAGTAATTGCCTATTGCAATTTCTCTTACTTCCTATTAGGGATTGGAACTAAAAATTTTAGCTGCGTAACAACTTAGAAATATTAGTCATTTATCCTAATTCCTCAAAAACAATATCCTTATAAACCGACTCAATGGGAAAACTTAAATCAATACTTCGTAGCTCGATATTATCCCCCACCTTATAGAGATTCAATTTTGATTTTCAATACTACCTCACTGATAAATTTTCTTGAAGATTGCCAAGTTAATAGTTTTTGCCTAATCACTTCAATTATTGTCTGTTCTTTGATTGTAGAAGCCTGTTCATCTAATAGCAAGTTTTTGACTCTACCGTTGTGATATTGAAATTCAAACACTAATTCACCGCTTACAGCATCAGGTATTTGAATTGATTCTAGATATTTGGTAAGTTGATAAACCATTTCTGAGGTCAATCCTTTAATAGTTACTACTTGTAAATGTGGGACAAAACTATCTCCTGCGAATAAAGCTTGTACCTCGTTTAATTCTTCTGAATCAATATTATTAGTTAATTTCCGTGATGGACTTTCTGACAATAAAGAATCAAGATTACTAAATTCATCGGCAATTTCTTCTACAAATTCAAAATTGGGTGCAGGTGCAGAAATAGAAGGTTGAGGAGGAGAAAAAGAGCGAGTTATATATAAGGAAGTCTCTGGTTGATCAACTTTTTCTCTAGCAACAGCATTACCAAATATACCTTGATGGCTAATAGCTTCTGGCATTTCTACAGGTACTTGTAGAGATAGAGAATCTTGTAAAGGATTAACTCTAATTTCATCACTAATAGCAATAAAGGCGGTATATTGTGATAATAATTGATAGGTTAATGCTGTATTTGTGATTGCTTCTACACCTGTTTTTGTGTCACCGCTAACCATTTGATTCATTAAATCTTTAATGCGAGAACGTCCCCAAAGTTGGGCAATACCAGGATTTCCTGTTACTTGAAAATCAATATTAAATGTCTGTTGATGACGTTTATCACTAGCAGTTATACCATTGATATGTAATTTGCTAGGATAACGATCTGGTTTATGTCCAAATAATACTAATGGTTGTTCTGCAAATAAATCTGGTGGTGTTAATGGATAAATAATAGGTGATTCTCCATCGCCTTCCCATTGTAATTGAATGTTAGTAAAAACAGGGTTATTGATTTGACGGTAGAATTTTTCTACTATTTGATTAACTGGTTCGTCGTGGCGAATAATTGTTGATATTCCTCTACCAATTTCGGCTATTCTATTCAGTAAAAAGCGATTTACAGAACTACCTGCACCAAAATTATGTAACCGAGTTCCGGGTTGGAGGTAGCGTTGTACTGCTGCTAAAACTTGGTTTTCGTTACCGATATAACCATCGGTTAATAAGACAATGGTTCTTAATCTGTTAAAATCTGTGACAGGAAAATTTAAGACTGTGCGAATACTTTGCAACATTTCTGTTCCTCCACCTGCATTTAATCGGTTAATATAATTAATTGCTGCTGTACGATTTTGGGGTGTATTATTCAGAGGAATGGGTGAAAGTTGCTGTGTTGTATCAGCAAAATCAATAATACTAAAAGTATCTTGGGGATTGAGTCCATTGATAAATTGACGCATTAATTCTTGACATTGATTTAATGGTGCGCCATGTTGAGAACCAGATGTATCTATTAAAAAGATGACATCTTTTCCAACTAATTGATCTGGTTGATATTCTAAAGCAGGAATTAGATATAAAGCGAAATGTCCACCCCGTTGATCAGCTTGAATATGTACAGTTGCTTGGGTATTTTTATTAGCTATTTGATAGCGCAAAATTAGGTCTTTGTTGGGTATTGTGTCTCCACCTGCTAATTTTATTTCTGCTATTTGTCCGGTACGGGTAATTTGGATATGGTGAGAGGGTGAACTAATGTCTTGAATTTCTACGCCGGCATTAATTTCTACTGTAATATTAATATCATGACGGGAGCGTGTTCCTATGGGGAAAATGGGAGCATTTAACCGGGACGCATCGGTTACTAAATCGGTATCTTGATTGAGGGTCATGGGTGCGATCGCTGAACCACCCTTACGGCTATTTTCTGCAATGGTGATTCCGGGAATGTAACGGGGTCCAACTACGATGGGAAAGACAAATTCATAGTTTCCACCTTCAAATTTGAGGCTTTCCGTGTAGCGAATGATGACATCAATTTGTTCACCGGGTTTGATGTTAGCGAGGGACTGGGTGAAGATGTTGTCTCGTTCTTGTTCTAGGAGTCCTGCGGTGCGGCCTTGGCGTTTTGCTTGTTCGTATATTTGCTGTGCTTCTTGGCGTTTTTTGATACTCCCTTTAATAATTTTATCGCCGATCTGAATTAGCATATCATCAACGGCTGCTTCATCAGGTAAGGGGAAAATATAAGTAGCTTCTAAGGTAGTGGTAAAGGGGTTTTCAAAGGTTTGGGTAACTTCCACCCGTGAGATATTACCATTAACTTTGGCCTTGACTTCGGTGTGTTTGAGGGGAAATGCGATAGCGAAGCGCTCCGTAGGAATCGCTTGTTGGTTAGGGGTTTCAATGTATAAACCACTGCTTTGAGTTTCTAAGTTGCGTCTCATAGTCTTTACCTATCGCTGTTGTTCTATGTCTCTAGCGTAGGTGGGTTTTGTGGGAAGATATGCTCAGTTTTATGCTCAGTTGTGTGTTCAGTAAATTAAAGATATTTTGTAACCAAGTATTTATGTCTAACTCTCTCAAAGCATCAACCCAAGGATTAGAAATTGTTGATAAAGCCCGTCAACGCTTAGGATGGACTAAAACCAATACTGCGCGATGGTGGCAAGATGCCCATACTTCTAAGGCTACTTTACGCCGGTTTTGGCAGGGCGATCGCATTCAAAAGGAAATTTTCATCGCTATCTGTCAAGTTGTAGGGATTAGTAATTGGGAAAGTATCGCAGAGTTAAATGATATCAATATAGATAAGTTTACACCCTATTTAGATTGGGATGAAGCACCTAATCTAGAAAGTTTTTATGGAAGAAAACAGGAATTATTAAAATTAGCAGAATGGATTAAAAATGGCTGTAAATTAATTAATGTTACTGGTATTGCCGGCATTGGTAAAACTGCTTTAGTATTAGCTTTAGTAGATGAAATTCAAACTCAATTGGATGGTTTAATTTGGAAATCCATTCAGAATGTAGCATCAGTTAATGATTTATTAACTCATTTATTAAATAAATTTAATTTACCCCCTCATGCTGGTATTTATCAACTTGTCAATTATCTACAAAAACATCGCTGTTTAATAATTTTAGATGGCATAGATAATATTAGTGAAAATTTAGAACTAAATCAATTTATCCAAAAATTAAGTCTTTATCGTCATCAAAGTTGTATAATTACAACCAGTCGCAGCAAACAAAATAATACAGAAAATAATCCCAAAATAGTTGCTAATTTAACCTTAAATGGGTTATCAAAACCGGAAGCTTTAGAATTATTAAATTCACGGGGCTTTACAGGCCAAGAATTAGGAATATCTGCCTTAATTCAACTTTATCGTGGTAATCCTTTAGGGTTAAAATTGGTAACACCGTTAATTCAATCTATGTTTGCTGGTAACGTAGCTGCATTTATCAATCAGAATACTTTAATTGTAGGCGATCGCTTGCGAATTATCCTTAAAGAACAATTAGAAACTCTCTCAGAATTAGAACAAGAAATTATTTACTGGTTAGCTATTTGGCAAGAACCAATATCTTTTGCTCGTTTACAAAGTCATTTACTGATATCTATTGATCCAACTAAAGTTTTCACCGCAATTCTCGAAATAGAACAAAAATCACTTTTAGAAAAATGGGTAAATGATTATGAACCAGCTTTCACGTTACAACCATTAGTAATGAAAGTAGTCACCGATGAATTAATTGAAAATACAACACAAGAAATTAAAAGATTTACCAAAAATCAAGATATTAGTAATTTAAAAATATTGAGAAGTCATTGGTTATTACGTCCAGGGACAGATGACATTGCTGGGGAAAAAATTATTAAGCAATTGCGAGAAAATTTATTACAAATTTATGGTGTTAATTTAACCCAAGTATTACAACAGATTTTATTACTTTTAGAAAATAAATCTCCCTTAGCAGTTGGTTATATTGGGTGTAATATTATAGCGTTGGAAAATTTCAATTAATCCCAAGTAGAGAAAATATAGATTTATCAAGTAAAAGATGATTATACTTGGAGCTACAATTAAAATTGTTGTGATGTTATCTATTAGCGAAAGTGTCAGACTCTTTACCATTACGCGACCATTATCTCGCTTTAATTAACGATATTATCGAAACCACTCTCAAGGGCAAAATTAGCTCAGTAGAGCAGGTTTATCAAATGTTAGTCAAAGGGATCACTTCCGGGACTGGGGAGGTGTTTGAGTTAGTTTTGAGCGATCGCTTACATACTCTACAATCTCAGGTAGACTCGGAAACGGACGAACTAAAAAAAGCTAAAGCTACCCGCAGTTTACGCGCTGCTAAAACTATCCAAACGCAATGGCAACGCTGGCAAGAACAAAATAAAGCCAATGAAGTTATAGCTTTGTCTATGCGGGAAATTACTACAGCTACCTCAGATCAACGCTTAACGGCTTTATTGCGAGCTATAGATCCCAATCAAAAGTATCCTTTAAATTTATCCCAACTGCAACAATTAGCCAAATCTTTACAACAATTTGCCAGTGCTAATGAAGATTTTCCACAAATTTCTGATGGAATTAATCGCGGTATCACTGCATGGCAAAAACTCCAACCAAACTTACTTAATTGGATGTATGAACAGAAAAACTCTCTAGGATTTGGTGGTGTTCCTGGAGAAAATGGTCCTTGGGCAAGTTGGGCAAAAGTTGTAAATAGTGAAGTTTCCCAAGCATTTTTTCATACCCTAGCAATAGAACAATCAGCCTTAGAATTTGCCCAAAAATATCAAAGTATGAGTTTAAGTAATTGGGTAGAATTAGTCATAGTTTTACAGTTTTTACAACGGGGTTTAATTGGTTGGTTTGACCAACAAGCTTATGATATTCAAGCAGGCCCAAAATTATCTATTTCCACATTTTTAACCTTTGCTGTAATTTGGAGTCAATTATCGAGCGTTTTTGAAAATCAAGCAGTAATTTATAGCAATGGTGCAGCGCAAATTATGCTGCAAATTTTACGAACCTTTGCCCAACGTCCTTATTTTCCACTTTATGGTGGGATTTTTGCCTCATTTTCTGGTAGTTATTTACGGGATGCGTTAGATTATTTAGATGTTCCCTTACGTTCGGCAGAAGGTACACAAGAAAAAGCTCGAATTTTGACATTATTGGGGTATTCCCAGCGTGGTTTGGGTAGATATGATCGCTCTCTTAATTTCCATCAACAAGCTTTAGAAATAGCCAGAAATGCTGGGGATAAAATCTGTGAAATTGCTAATCTTAATCATGTTAGTCGTACCTATGTGCAACAACAAAATTATAGTGAAGCCATTAATTATAGTCAACGGGCATTAATTTTTAGTAGACAAATAGGAGATAAAACTGGCGAAGCGAATGCTTTAGTTAACTTAGGTTATAGTGAAGTAATGCAAGCAAAGCAAAATGAAATTAGTGAACCGGAAGTGTATGAATCTGCCATTAACTATCTAGAACAAGGATTAAAACTGGCAGAAAAATTAAATGATTTGCAAAGTCAAGCGTTATGTTTTAGTAGTTTAGGTATTGGTTATTTAGTTACTGAACAATACGCAACAGCAATTAAATATTTAGAAAATGCCTTTAAAACAGCCCAGGTTTCTGGTGATTTGTATTTACAAGGTCGTAATTTAGCCTATTTAGCTGAAGCTTATTATCTGATGGCTAATTATGAAAAAGCAGTTTACACTGGTAGTTTAGGAATGTATCTTTTAGAACAAATTGCTTCTGAAGAGTGGCGACAACCTGCTGCTTTATTAACAATAATTAGGGGACAAATGGGTGCAGATAAATTTCAATTACTCCTGCAACAAAATCGCCCGAAAATGATTGCTGTCATTGGTGTGGATGGCTATGATTATATTCCTGAATTGTTGGTAAAATATCAAGAATCTATGTAAATTGATTTACCTTGATGTTGGGTTTCCTTACCTCAACCCAACCTACCTCATTCTGCTAGGATAAAATCTATTCACTGGAATTATTAAAATCTTATGGTGCGAATATATTCCCCGTAAAATCTCTACTCATATTAAGGATTAAATTTTGTGAAGCAATAGCTAAAAATAAAAAATCATTTTGGATAATTAGAAAATTAGTTTTTTAAAATGGAGACAGAAATTGCAAACCGCACCTGTTAAAACTGCATTATCACAGCCTAGTATTGAAATTCAAATGCTGCTGTGGTGTTGTAGAACTAAGATAGAATTAGAGACTTTGAATCAAATTCAAGCTCTGTTGAGTAAAAATATCAATTGGGCTAAATTAATAGAAATAGCACAAAAGCAACGAGTATTACCTCTATTATATTATAGTCTTTCTAGGCATTTTTCAGAAGTAGTTCCAAAAACAATTTTGAGCAAATTAAGACTAGATTTTTTGTCTCAAACTCGGCGAAGTTTACTTCTAAGTGGGGAATTAGTGCGGCTAATAAATTTATTTGCATCGGAAAAAATATCAGTTATTCCCTTTAAAGGACCAGTGTTATCTGCCAGTGTTTATGGTAATTTATCTCTGCGACAGTTTAGTGATTTAGATATTTTAGTTCACCCTCAAGATGTGGAAAAAGCTAAAAATCTGTTTCTGTCTCAGGGTTATAATATGAAGATTGAAAGGATCGAAGTTACCGAAGAGCAAAAAGCTAAATTTGTCGCATCTCAAAGTATTTATAAATTAGTTCGTGAAACTGCTTATCCTTTTGTTCATCCTGAAACAGAATTAGTAGTAGAACTGCACTGGGGAGTAATGCCAAATTATTTTGCTTTCCCGATTGATTCTGAATTATTATGGCAAGATTTAGAATCAGTTACTATTGCTGATCATAGTGTTCCTAATCTGTCTCCAGAAAATACTCTATTGATGTTAGCTGGACATGGCACAAAAGACTGTTGGGAAAACTTAGCTCGCATTTGTGATATCGCTGAATTAATTCGCTCTCATCCTCAGTTAAATTGGAATAAGTTGATAGATATTGCCAGAATTAAAGGCGGTTTAAGACTCTTATTTTTAGCTTTGACATTAGCACAAAATATTTTAGGAACTACTTTACCTGAGGAAGTTTGCCAACAAATTCAAGCAGATTCAAAAGTTAGTTTACTGGAAGTTGAAGTCAGACAAAATCTGTTTCAAAAGACTGAACAATCATACCAGGACGGAAGTGTTACTCGCTTTCATCTGAATGTGAGGGAACGTCTACAGGATAAAATAGTGTATTTTTGGCGTTTGCTAACAATACCAACAACTTCAGATTGGTTAGTATTACCTTTGTCCGAATTTCCTGTGTTTATTTACTATTTATTGCGACCAATACGGTTATTAGGAGAGCAAATATTAAGAAAAGTTAACTAGAATGATTGGCGATCGCTATTGCCAAAGATAATAAAACTCACATACCACAAGACCTTTCATGACTAAGTAAAATTCTTTATTAAATCTTAAAAAAGATTGTTACCAAATTTACCTAAGATTATGTTTAGGTTAATTAAAAGATGTATTGAGCTTAACAAGATCATGAATTTATCTGAACAATTTAAAATCAATGTTCCCAAGGTTGTCCATGAAATGATTGAGGGTGAAGTTGTTATCGTCAATCTTGAGGGTGGAGATTATTATAGTCTGGTGACAGTGGGAGCAGATATTTGGGAAAAACTTGCTAGAGGTCTTTCCAGAGGGGAGATTTTGGCAGAAATGGTTAATAGTTATGACAGCAGCAGCGAAACAATAACCACTGCTGTGAATAACTTAATTGCCGAATTAGAGCGGGAAAATTTGATTAGAATTGATTCAACTGATGGGGATAATCAGACTTCTACAACTAATCATAATTCCTTAACTCAGGCTACCGAAAAGCTGAAGTTTGAACCACCAACTCTAAATAAATATACAGACATGGAAGAATTACTAGCTTTAGATCCCATCCATGATGTAGAAGCAGAAGTGGGTTGGCCAAGTGCTAAAGGTTAACTTAGTCAATGGAATTTTTGTAAGTTGGGTTGAGGTGACAAAACCCAACAGAAATTATAGAAATAAAAGTGAATCTAAATGATTAAAACCGATATTGAACAATCTGATATCTCAATTCAAACAGACCAAACAGACCCAATTGCTTTTTTTGATGCAACTTATGAACTATACCAAAAAGCCGAAGTATCTGCGGGGGGTGCAGTTAATCGGTTTTATGATATTAGTGGGTTTAAAATTCAGTTGCGGTTTGCAGGTTCAGCTTTAATTCCTTATCAAACTCCGGCTTTAGCACATTTAGAAATAGCAGCAGTTGACGATCCCGATTTAACAATTTGTTTGTGGGATAGTACATCAACAAATACTATTATGCCTCCTCCTCCTTGGAGTAGGAATCATCACCATCCCAAACGCGGAGAAATTCACGGATACAATACTGAACGCATACATACAAGTTTCCAATGGGGTGCGTTTGCATTAAGTCTGTTGGATAGCGATCGCAATTTGGGTATTTATTGGGTAGAAACAACAGAACAAATTCCCTATTGGGAAACCGGTTCACCCCTGAGAACTATTTTGAACGTCTGGATGAGTAAGCGGGGAATACAACTGGTTCATGCAGGTGCGGTAGGACTTCCCAGTGGCGGTGTATTGTTAGTCGGAAAAGGTGGATCGGGAAAATCAACAACGGCTTTAACTTGCCTAAATTCTGAGCTTTTTTATGCCAGTGATGATTACAGTTTAATCACCTGTGAACCTAAACCAACGGTTTTTAGTATTTATAATACAGGTAAAAAGAATGCTGATGATATCAACAGATTACCATTTTTAGCTCAGTCCATCAGTAATAGCGATCGCCTGGATTCAGAAAAAGCAGTTTATTTCATCAACAAACATTTTCCTGAAAAAATATTGAAAAGCTTTCCCATTCGTGCGGTTTTAGTGCCACGCATTACCGGAAAAACAGATACTTCTTTAACAGCTACCTCTGCTGCTGCTGCTTTAGCTTCCCTTGTACCCAGTACGATGATTCAATTACCTGGTGCTGGCAAAGAAGCTTGTCAAATTATGATGCAAGTCTTGAAACAAGTTCCTTGTTATTATCTAGAACTTGGTACAGATTTAAAACAAATTCCTCAAGTGATTTTCAACCTGATTACAAACTCATAATAAATGGAAAATAATCAATTATTTGTTAGCGTCATTATCCCAGTTTACAACGGACAAAAATACTTAGCTGAAGCCATTGAAAATGTCAAACAGCAAAATTATCAACCATTAGAAATCATTGTTATTGATGATGGTTCGACAGATGCAACTGCGGAAATAGCTGCAAAATATCAAGATACTATTCGCTATCTTTATCAAGAAAATAGCGGACCAGCAGCCGCTAGAAACCTTGGCATAAATATGGCAAAGGGTGAAGTAATTACTTTTTTAGATGTTGATGATATTTGGTTAGAGGATAAACTAAAAGTGCAAGTAGACTACTTCGCAAATAACCCCTCTGTGGAGATTGTACAGGGATTAATTCAACAAATTGAGCGTTTTGAAGACCCTGAAAATCATGATTCAATCTTTCAAACCCTTTCTAATCCCTATCAATTTATTAATTTAGGTAGTGCAATTTATCGAAAATCTGTGTTTGACAAAATTGGTTTAATTGATGAAACACTCAATTATGCTGAAGATTATGATTGGTTTCTACGAGCTTGGGAAAATAATATTTCTAAAGTAGTTTTGGATCGAGTAATGCTATTTTATAGAAAGCATGATAACAGCATGACTAAGGGAAAACAATTAGTAGAGCTTGGGTTTGTCAGAATTTATAAAAAACATCTGGATCGCTGTAGGGAAAAAGGAAAATTTACTAGATTGGCTGAATTACCACCTTTAACAGAATATATTGGTATAGCTCCTCCTGACAAAGAAGTGTGGCAGTTTCAACGTAAAAAAGAAACCAATTAATCCACTAAATTCGCTCATCTGAAAGGCAGAAAATGATGAAATACGAGCATGGTTTAGTGAGTGCAATAATTCCAGTTTATAACTGTGAATGCTACTTACTTATCTTATAAAACAGAAGCGATGATGTCAGAAAGGATGCGGTATTTAAAGTTATCAATTGATCGGAAATGTCAGGGTAAATCTGTCCAATAAAACTCTAAGAGTAAAATTTCATGGTAGACAATAATTCTTCCGTCAGCGTAATTATACCAGTATATAATTGCGATCACTACTTATCAGAAGCAATAAAAAGTGTCCTGGAGCAAACCTATGAACCTGTTGAAATCATTGTTGTAGATGATGGTTCAACTGATAAAACTGCTCAAATCATCACAGGATTCGATGATGATATTAATTATATTTATCAAAATAATAGCGGACCAGCAACGGCAAGAAATACGGGTTTAAAAATAGCAAAAGGAGAAATTATTACTTTTCTAGATGCTGACGATATATGGAGTCCAAATAAACTCCAACTCCAACAAGAATACTTACTAGAAAATCCATCAGCAGAAGTAGTTATAGGTCATACTCAATTTATTCAGCTAACAGTCTTAGATAGCCAAGATAAATTTACAGAAATTGCCGAACCCCGCATCTTTTTGAACTTAGGAAGTGCAGTTTTCCGTAAATCCGTGTTTGAGAAAGTTGGTTTATTTGATGAAAACCTTCATTATAGTGAAGATGTGGATTGGTTTAACCGTGCAAGAGAATGTAATATTTCAATTTTGCAACATCAAGAAGTTGTTTTATTTTATCGCCAACATGAAAATAATATGACCAAAAATAAAATTGCTAACGATTTGAATATCTTAAAGGTACTAAGAAAATCACTAGATCGACGACGAAAAAATGATGGATTAGTCACACAATTGCCAAAATTCTCTGTTGTAGATATAGAATCATGATGGAAAATAAACCTTTAGTCAGTGTAATTATCCCAGTTTACAACGGCGATCGCCATCTGGCTCAAGCAATCGAAAGTGTTTTAAACCAGACTTATCAGCCATTTGAGGTTATTGTAGTTGATGATGGTTCAACTGATAATAGCGCCAATGTTGCTTGCTCATACAAAGAAGTTCATTATCTTTACCAACCCAATCAAGGGGTTGCGGTAGCTCGTAATACCGGAATTTCCCAAGCTAGAGGAGAATTTATTGCTTTTCTTGACCAGGACGATTTGTGGACACCAGATAAGTTAACTGTGCAAGTTGATTATCTTCTCAAACATGAAAATATTGGTTATACTCTTAGTAAAATGCGTGTGTTTTTAGAGCCGGGAACTGATAAACCTTCGTGGTTGAAGCAAGAGTATTTATCAGCAGGGTTAGCGCATCTCAAACCCTATTGACAAGGGGATTTATTAGATATGTGGGAGGATGTTCAAGTGACACAACTCAAGGTAGCTTAAGAGAGAACCCATTTAGCCGCTGTATCTAAGTAATGTCAACAGGATTTAAG